>CAIWTA010000234.1 GCA_903915465.1 uncultured Bacteroidales bacterium
ATAATGGCACTTCCTTTTGCAGAAAGGGATGTGGATATAGATTCCGGCCATTGACTGGTTATTTCTTCAGGGTAATGCGGAATGTAGTTCCCTTGAGCAGCGTAGAGGATTTTACAAAGATCTTCCCGGAATGGTAATTCTGGATAATCCTGCGGGAGAGTGTGAGACCCAGTCCCCATCCTCTTTGTTTGCTTGTAAAGCCCGGATGAAAGATCGTTTTAAACCGGGACTTCGGGATTCCTTTCCCGGTATCGCTCACATCGAGGATCACCTGGTTGTCGGTTTCGGTAATTTCTATAATCACTTTCCCGTTTCCTTCCATAGCATCTACTGCATTCTTGCATAGATTTTCGATCACCCATTCAAAAAGATGAACATTCAGTGGTACCAGAATTACCTTTGATGCATCAGGAATGATTGTAAAAGTTACCCTTTGTGACGTCCTGACCCGGATATACAAAATGGTCTCATGTACCAGCCCTACAACATTGGTGACTTCCAGCCGGGCAGTGGAGCCGATTTTAGAGAACCGATCTGTGATTGTCTCAAGTCGGTTCACATCCTTTTCAATCTCTGAAATAGTTTCCGGATCCACTCCTTTGATTTTCAGCAACTCGACCCATGCCACCATGGACGAAAGCGGGGTACCAAGCTGATGGGCAGTTTCCTTTGCCATTCCAACCCAGACCTGGTTTTGCTCTGATCTTCGTGTATTGCTGAAGAGAAAGTATGCAATAAACAGGAAAAGCCCGATCACCATGAACTGGATATAAGGATAATACCGGAGTTGCATCAGCAGGAATGAATCCCGGTAAAATATATACCGTATCCCGGTTCCTGCGATATTCACCTGGATAGGCTGGTTCTGGGATGCCATTGATCTGAGCATACTTGTTACATAGGCCGTGTCATTCTTTTTGTTTTCAAGGATGTTTCCGGATTGGATCACATTTCGTTTTGTGCTGTCGGTGATGATTACCGGAACTGAGGCTGAATTCAGAACGACTTCGGAAAAAAATGAGCGGATCAGGTCGTTCAAAACAGTACGCAGTTCTGTAAAAATGTTGGAATCCTTATAGTAGAGGTAAAGTACCATGTTTGGATCTGGAGGAAGGTAATTGCTGACGATCGGAGGATACACTGAAAACTCCTTTAGCAACGCTCCTTTCAGCCGTTTGACAGTATCCAGACTAAAATTAACATTCCGCGCATTTGTTATATTTCCATTCTTATCGGTAATAATGACCGGAATCGTCGTATTGTTCTGGATGATATTGGTGTAAAAATTCAGGTCTGTGTTGATCGGAGCAAGAAGAACCTGTTTCTGAGCTTCGGCAACGATGCTTGCTCTTTTGCGCTCCTCATCTTTCATTTTTTCGAACAGCTTGTTGGTAAAGTTTACCAGGTCGGCTTTTCGGTGAATCGCCTCGGCCCAGATCTCCACATTCCTTCTTTCGTCTTTGCGGATCTCCCCTACCAGGATATTTGTAAAGTAAAGAGATACGCCTACAATTACAACTGCGGCTCCAAAAAGAAAAAGTTTCCAACGCTTTTTTCGAAGATATAAATCCACGTTTCTGATGTGTATTTGAATTTAAACAAAGGATTCGCCCTTTTCGAGACGAACGTCATTGACAAACTGCCGGATCAGCTGCTCATCGCTCTTTTTGCATACCAGCAGCATTCTCTCAGATTCCACAACGATGTAACCATTCAATCCCTGCATGACTACCAGCTTATCAGGCGGCATGTTCACAATGCAATTGGTGGAATCATAAGCCATCACATTTTTCCCAATGATGGTATTCCCATTTTTATCGAGCGGACGGTTTTCGTAAAGTGAGCCCCATGTCCCCAGATCGGACCAGCCAAAATCAACTGCCAGAACATAAACATTGGGTGATTTTTCCATCAGGCCATAGTCGATAGAAATACTTTTACAAATACTGTATGCCTCGTTGATAAAGCCTTTCTCGTCAGAAGTGCCGTATTTCCCTATGCCTTGGCGGAACAGCACAGTGAGTTCGGGCAAGAACTCTTCAAATGCTTTCATAATGGTTTTCAGTGACCAGACAAAAATCCCGGCATTCCACAGGAAGTCGCCGCATTTGATAAAAGTCTGCGCTAGTTCGAGGTTGGGTTTTTCTGTGAATGTCTTGACTTTCTTTAAATATGCATCTTTCGGATATACCATTTTGTCGTCGAACTGAATATAGCCGTAACCCGTATCCGGTCTGCTGGGTTGTATTCCAAGCGTCAGAAGCCATTCGTGGGAACCAGCTGCATCGAGGGCTGTCAGGATATTTTCCAGGAAAACATCTTCCTTGAGGATGATATGATCGGAAGGGGCAACCACAATCAGTGCGTCCGGGTCAATTGCCAGGATCCGGTAATTGGCGTAAGCGATACACGGAGCAGTATTCCTGCGGGAAGGTTCACAGAGAATCTGGTCATCTGAGATTCCCGGAAGCTGGGTTTTCACCAGATTTTTATATGTCTCATTGGTAACAATGAAAATATTCTCCCGATGCATAATCTTTGTAAACCGGCGGAAAGTCTGCTGGATCAAAGTTTCACCTGTGCCCAGGATATCAATGAATTGCTTGGGATGTGTTGAAAGGCTCATGGGCCAGAACCGGGCGCCGATTCCTCCGGCCATGATTACGCAATAGTGATGATTGGATTTTTTCATCCTGAATAAGTTACTGAGTTCAACAAAAATACAATATATAAAGAACTTTGAAAGATCTGTAAAATCTTTCAGACAAAAAATCAGGTTTTGTTCCTTGAAACCGCTGCTAACGGGTTAAAAAGGTAAACCCTCCGGCTGTTAAGCGATTGGCAACGAAACCTTTTTCGCAACTGCTCCTTTTTTCGGAATGCCCTTCCCCCCGGAAGATAAAATATTGCGTCCAGAGGAAGATCCTGCAGGAATTCCTTTCCATCAGGTACGTCATATTTCTTTAAGGCAATTGCCAGCGCTTGGTTGGCTTTCGCAGAAGAGCTCACTTTCCGGAAGTATCCTTCCAAAGCATGTTGAATTTCTGCAGGAAAAACAACAGAAGTCATAAGCGGAGCCATCAATTGAAGGTACTTGTGCTTCCATTCATGACCATGCGGTTTTGGATGGGTCCTTTTTCGCCAGAACGGAAAAGTGTCATCATCCGCAGAAGAGACGTTTAAAACAGCATCATGAGCCATTTCATGAACCAGGGTGATGAGGAAATCGTAGGAGTTGAGGCTGCTATTTACAGAGATCGTTGCCGGGGTCCCTGGTTTTGGGGAACGGTAATCTCCAAATTTGGAAGACCGGGGTGGTGCAATCCGAAGCCGCACAGGGTTCGTTTCAAACCATTGCAGAATGTAGTCAATCGCCGGCTCCGGGATATAAGACCGAAGATCCTCCATTGTCAAACGATGACCCAGCGATCTGGATGAGTTTGCTGTGGCTGGCTTTTGCTCCAGGAGGGACAATTGCATTTTTTATTTTGTTTTTGATGTTGTTGGGGATAGGAATTGGCAGAACATCCGCTCAGAAATTCGGAAAGGAAAAAGATCAAAGCCAAACATAAAACTGACCGGGCGTTAGGTTTCATGAAGCAAATATACAATTTCCGGGAAGAGCAAATTCGCATGAATATAAAATATAGGAGAACAAATATTTTAGGTAAACGCCAAAAGAAACGGGATTGTTGTTATTTTAGCCAAAATATTTACTGTGAAGCTTTTTGATTCCATCGGGAGATATGTGATATTGATGAGCCGGGTTTTTACAAAACCACAGAAAGCTAAAATCTTCCGTCATCGACTTTTTGATGAATTCCAGCACCTGGGAATCGAGTCTCTTGGGATTGTTGCCTTCATTTCGATGTTTATGGGTGCTGTCGTTGCTATACAAACCGCCTACAACATAGATAGCCCGCTGATTCCGTTATCGATGGTGGGCTTTACTGTCAGACAGTCGGTCATCCTCGAATTTTCTCCCACGGTGATCAGCCTGATCCTCGCAGGCAAAGTAGGTTCACGGATCGCTTCCGAAATCGGCACCATGCGCGTAACCGAGCAAATTGATGCCCTGGAGATTATGGGCGTCAACTCGGCCAATCATCTTATATTTCCCAAAATTGTTGCCTCCCTGATAATGAACCCTATTCTTATTGTTTTCAGCATGTGGCTTGGGATCCTCGGAGGATGGATCGCAATGATGGCCAGCAAACTCGTTACATCAACCGATTATGTGTATGGGATCCGTCTGGATTTCGAAGGGTTTACAATTTTCTATGCACTTTTTAAAACCTTATTTTTTGCATTTATTATTTCCTCTGTTTCCGGATTTTACGGGTACGAAACCCGTGGCGGTGCCCTTGAAGTAGGCCAGGCAAGCACCAAAGCCGTGGTGGTCAGCAGCATCCTGATCATTCTTTTCAACCTTGTACTGACACAACTTTTACTTACATGATCGAAGCAAAGCAGATCAATAAAACCTTTGGCGGCAATCATGTGCTGAAAAATGTTTCCTGCATGTTCGACAGAGGCAAAACAAACCTTATTATCGGCCAGAGCGGTTCCGGAAAGACAGTATTGATGAAATGCCTCGTAGGCTTATTCGAAGTGGATAGCGGTCAGGTGATTTATGATGACCGCAACTTTTCAGTGATGAATTTTGAACAAAGGAAAAACATCCGTCAGGAAATCGGGATGTTATTCCAGGGAAGTGCCTTGTTTGATTCCATGACCGTGATGGAAAATGTGATGTTTCCGTTGAATATGTTTACGGTTCATCCTTATGAGGAAAAAAGGGAAAGGGTAAATTTTGTGCTGAAACGGGTCAACCTGGAGAATGTAGAAAACCTGATGCCTTCTGAGTTGAGCGGCGGAATGCGGAAACGGGTTGCAATCGCCAGAGCCATCGCGATGAATCCCAAATACCTTTTCTGCGATGAACCGAATTCCGGACTCGATCCGCAAACTTCGGGTGTCATAGATCTCCTGATCAAAGAAATCACCGAAGAATACCAGATCACAACGATCGTCAATACCCACGACATGAACTCCGTGCTCAGCACAGGAGATACCGTGGCGTTCATTTTCAAAGGCGAACTTTGGTGGAAAGGGAATAAAGACACCATCCTTCATACCGACAACAAAGAACTGAACGACTTTGTATTTGGAACCGAATTAACTTCCCGGCTGAAAAAGTAATCCATGAACTACCTGGATATCCTGATTCTTTGCTTCCTTGGCCTGTTGGTGCTTCTCGGCGTGAGAAAAGGTTTTATCATCAGCTTAGCCACCCTTGTTGCCCTGATTCTCGGAATATGGGTTGCCATCCATTTTTCAAATTATATCAGTGTAATCCTGGAAAAAAATCTTCATCCATCGGGAACCTGGTTGCCGATTTTATCTTTCACCATAACTTTTTTGCTGGTGATAATCCTTGTGATGCTCCTTGCAAAAGGACTTGAAAAGCTTGTCAGCATAGCCGGAATGGGATTCCTCAACCACCTGGCCGGTGGGATTTTCGGATTGCTGAAAGGGATTTTGTTTGCCAGCGTGCTCTTCTTTATCATCACCAGTTTCGACCCGAAGCAAAAACTGATCACCGCCAAAGCCAAGGAGAAATCTCTTTTCTATGGTTATGTGGGAAAGGTATTTCCTGGATTGATGAATCTTTTCGGGGGAGAAATAAAATTCAGATCCAAGATGTGAGATCCAGGAATAAATATTGCAATTTCAGATTTCAGACCCGAGATTTAACCTGATTTATTCATGAAAATTCTCTCTGTGGCTCTCTGTGCATTTTCCTCTGTGGTTCTCTGTGAAAGAAAATTACACTGAGGTTCACTGAGAAGACACTGAGAATCACAGAGAAAAGGACAAATACTAACATTTTGTGAATTAACCAGGTTAAGATCTTACCATTTTGCATTTGCAAAATAATTTTACTTTTGATCGCATATTATAGATCAATGCTTTTCACTTCTCTGAATTTTCTGATTTTTTTCTGTCTCATCACAGTTTTGTATTATTCCCTTCCGCATAGGATGCGCTGGATCTTGCTCCTGGCGGCTTCCATGGTTTTCTATCTTTTTTCCCTGCCGGCATATACGATTGTCCTGGTTGGCAGTATTCTTCTGAACTACTTTTTGGGAATCTGGATTGATCATTACGAATTGAATGCCGGAAGAAAGCAGATCATGATCCTTGGAATTGCCATGAACCTGCTTTTACTCGCTGTATTCAGATATGCTGATTCACTATTCGTGATGATCACCGGTCATTCTCATCTATCCCCTTCAGGTGATCCGGTCATGCTGATTTTCCTGCCGCTTGGAATTTCATTCTATACTTTTACAAACATCAGCTACCTCATTGAAATAAAAAGAAAACGGGTTCCTGTTGAAAAGCATCTGGGATATTTCGCCTGCTATGTCTCTTTTTTCCCGAAGCTGGTACAGGGTCCTATCGAACGGCCACAACAGTTTCTTCCCGAGCTTCGTGAACCACATGTTTTTGATTATAACGAAGCAGCGAATGGGATCCGGTTGATGTTGTGGGGGTTTTTCAAAAAACTGGTGATTGCTGATCAAATAGCCACTGTAGTCAATGCTGTTTACGACGACAAGCAGAATTGGCATGGCCCGTTGCTTGTGTTGGCAACACTGCTTTACGCGTTTCAGATATACATGGATTTTTCAGGCTATATAGATATTGCCCGCGGCGCTGCAAAAATCCTTGGCTTCAAACTGACCAGGAATTTCAACAACCCGTATCTTTCAAAATCCATCAGGGAATTCTGGACCCGATGGCACATCACCTTATCCAATTGGCTGAGGGATTACATCTTTCTTCCCCTGGCATATTACCTCTCAGCCCGGATGAAAAAAGCTACGTATGCAGGGATTTCTACGGAAAAATACCTTTATTCTATCGCGATTTCCATTACTTTTCTCTTATGCGGTCTCTGGCACGGAACGGGTTGGAACTTTGTTGTCTGGGGCGGTTTGTTTGCTGTTTATCTTGTCATAGGCTCATTGACCGAAAAACCGAAGAAACGCTTTTATCGAAAAACCGGAATCATCACACACAAAATCCCATATAATATTCTGCAGGTAATCATAACGTTTCTGCTGGTTTGCTTTGCCTGGATTTTTTTCCGTGCCGCTGATCTTGCGACAGCCATCCGGATCGTTTCACAGCTTTTTTCCGGTTGGAGCCATGATTCGATGATTGCAACTCTTCGTTCACTGCAGGATATTCTCGGCCGCCAGGGTCTTACTGTTCCTGAAGCAGGATTGGTGCTGATCCTGATTCCCTGCATCGTGTTTGTGGAGTATCATTTCCTGGATCATATCTCCGGGAAAAAGTTTTTCAGCCTGCCCCTGCCGGTAAGATGGGGATCATATTACCTGTTGATTCTTTTGATATTTTATTTCGGAAGGTCTGAAACCAATACGTTCGTTTATTTTCAATTTTGACTTAGCCTGCTTAATTCACAAAATGTTAGTATTTGTCCTTTTCTCTGTGATTCTCAGCGTCTTCTCAGTGAACCTCAGTGTAATTTTCTTTCACAGAGAACCACAGAGGAAAATGCACAGAGAGCCACAGAGAGAAT
>CAIWTA010000235.1 GCA_903915465.1 uncultured Bacteroidales bacterium
GTTCACTATTAGTTATTCATTGTTCCCTGCACATTATTCGCTGTTCGCTTTTTCAGTGAACAATGCACAAATGCCAGTGAAAATTGAACAGATAACAATGAATAGTTTTAGGGTAGCAAGCAAACTGTTCACCCGGCTGAACCTGCTGGCGCGTGTTTGTAACGCGTGCCCGTTACCTGATTTCAATCTTTGCCCTCAGGCCGGGCGGCCTCGTCGTCCACAATGCAGCTGCGCCTTCTTCTACCTCACTTCGTGAGATTTCCTGCTTCGCCGGAACCGAAGAAGCCAAGGCTGCTTATGTGGCGACTGATGTTGTTTACAAAAAAATGAGACCCTCGCACCAAGCGACTGAGTATCTGCATTCTTGCATTCCTGCATTCCTGCAAAGCGGGATAGTGGAAGTCGCAACTGCTGCGGTGATTAGTCTGTCGGACTGTTTGCTGATTTCAATTTTTTTTCCTTCCAAAGCTATATCCGAAGCTTATGCCAAAAGAAGGATAGAACCTGTCTGCAGTTTTAATCTTTCCCAGGTCCGTAATGTATGGTGTGAAATCGGCTCTGAATAAAAATCCATTTTTTGCCTGAATTCTTAAACCTGCAATTCCGGTCGGAACAACATCATTTTCATAGGTCCATTTATCATACGGTGACTGACCTCTTGTACGACCAATTTGCATAAATGAAACGCCTATGCCAACCTCTAATGCCACCGAATGATAGATCTGAAAAATCCCGTTGACGATAATCGGGACTGATAGAACATTAATGGCAAGAAGACTCCCGCCACCATACCCGATTCCGGTTCTACCCGTCAGATAGAAGAAATTCTTTTGTAAAAATTTGCGTTCATAATTCAGGGATCCGTAAAAAACAGCATTTCCTGCAAGTTCAATGAAAATGCTGTTACCCGGGTAGGAAAAAGCGGGTTTTGAAGTTTTATCCTGTCCCAGACAGAAACCAGTAATGATGGTAAAAGAAAAAATGAATAACTGATGTTTCATTCAATATTATTTTGGAGTTTTCCTAACCTGGTTTATTCATGGACCTGAAGCACTTTTCATACAATGGAGGAACAATTCAACCTCAAAGGTCACTATTTTATTCCAAAGAACGCCAAATGATTTCATGAATCAGGCAAGCTACACGGAGCATAAATTATTCCGGGATAGCGTATAAAAATGCGCAAAGATTTATTGATTATTTCGCTGGCATGCGAAATATTTTACCATCAACCGGTTTATTCAGTTCAATCGAATCAAACTGGAGTGAATTGTATGGTTGTCCTCCATAATGGGTATCCTGCGTAAAAGCAAATAATACGTCACCAACTGAACGGTAGTCGCGGAAGTAATTCTCCATGGCAACTTCCTGTCCTCTGACAATTCGATAGTACATCCTTTTCTGAACGATGAATTTTGCTGCATCCAGAAAAAGGAACTCTACACCTCCATCTTTTTTGGTGATCTTTAATTTAAATACCGGTGATTTATCAACTGTGTCGCGGCCAAGCAGCTCCACTGTATGCCCCTTTTCCTTCCAGTGATAGAGCAATCCATCAAAATCGGCCCTGCTCTTCAATTCTTTGGCCCGGTCATCAGGCATCAACTGCGGTTTTGGATTTCCTGTCCAGGGGGTTGTCCACCAGGCGGTCTGCCCGTCGTACCCCTGGTAAGCCGTGATGTCCTGGATGTCGAATTCCATTAAATAATGATCCGGCCGCATCCTGATGATTTTCACAGGCATGGCGTCTTGCTGAACCATGGTCCCGGTCATAATGATTGTGTTAACCTTCTTAAGGTTCTCAAACCCCATGGCCTGATAATGCTTTGAAAGGATTTCATCGAGTGAAAGATCCTGCGCCCCGGCCACGAAAAAGGCTACCAGGATCAATGCGGTCACAGAGAACTTTTTTTTCATATCTGACGTTTTGCTATTTGACTTTATACGCCAGCAAAGACTTTCCATGCCTGATGTACATTATCCCGTTACAGATCACCGGGTGAGAAAAGTGGGCTTTTGTTCCGGCAGTCAACTTGAATGTACTTACCTGTTCCATTCTCGGGCCGGCAGGTCTGAACAATCCAACCTGACCTTTTTCATTGTAAAGATATAACATGCCGTCGGCATAGTTAGTGGTTCCCCTGTCAAACTTCACCGAATCCACAATTTTTCCAGTATTGGTTTCCACGATGTAATACTGACGTTTTTCATATCCTGAAGTATAGATATAATCGTTTACCTTAATAAATCCGCCCATGAGATTGTCGCATTCCGGATTCTTCCATAATTCGGCAATTTGAGTCCCATCAGCAGAAAGTTTTAGCTTAAAAGCTCCGTTTCCATTTCCGGCAACACAATAAATGAACCCGTTTTCAAAAATGGGTGTATTGACCTGGCAGTCGATATCCTGTCCTTCCTGTTTATAGGACCATAGCAGTTTTCCGTCTTTTGTATCGATACCGAGCAAGGTTGTTTTCGAAAAGGTAACGAGGATATTGCGTTGAGGCAGGCTGATGAGCATGGGCGAACAGTAAGCGGTCATCTCGCCAGCTCCTTTGCTGATCCAGATGATCTTTCCCGTGAAACGATCAAGTGCCACAACATTGGTATCCGGGCTGCCCGGCGAACAATACACCGTATTCCCTTCGACTAATAACGATTCGGAGAATCCAAACCGGGGAGCTGCTCCATGAAAGTCGGTTATCATATTTAACGACCATCTTTCCTTACCTGTCCCGGCCTCAAGGCAAGCCACCTGTCCCCATCCGGCGGTGACATAAACCAGGTCATCCACCACCGTTGGTGTGCTGCGTGATCCCGGGTAACTCAGCGTCCATTCTTTACCGATTTTCGATTTCCAGAGATATTTTCCCGAAAGATCAAGGGCAAAAAGATAACTCACAGTATCAATTTCCCCATTAATGAATAACATTTCCCCTGTGATCACGGGGCTTCCGTATCCGTTACCAAGACCATTGAATTCCCATAAAAGTTCAGGGCCTTTCTCTGGCCAGGATTTCAGCAAACTGGTTTCATCATACACACCACTGCGGTTGACGCCACGCCATTGCAAAACCTTCTGACCGGAACCGAATACCGGGAAAAGTAATATGAATACTATGATAGAAGAAAAGAAATGATATTTCATCAGTATATCTTGTAAATTTCAACGAAAGAACAGGTAAAAATAAAGTATCAGGAGGAAAAATAAAAGTATTATCGGTAAACACTTTCATTTTCTTGACGAACAGGATGAACGATTGTTGCGTGGTAAAATTCTCTTGAGAATACAGGATTGTCTTTTTTCGTACTTTTGACCATCTCATTAAAACAATTCGACATGAAAAAATTCATCAGTTTTTTTGGATTGTGTATCATCTCCATGAATCTCCTCTGGTCGCAGGACATTGCCCAATGGCGCGGGCCAGACCGCAACGGAATATATCCTGAAACAGGGTTACAGAAAATCTGGCCAGAAACAGGCCCCGCATTAGTCTGGCATTTTGATGAACTCGGCCCGGGACATTCCTCTGCAGCCGTGGCCGGTGACCGGATTTACACAGCAGGTGTTATCAATGGAATTGGTTATATTTTCTGTTTTTCAATGGAGGGGAAGTTGCAATGGAAAATCCCTTACGGGGAAGAATGGATGGAAAGCTGGCCGGGCGTGAGAAGCACGCCTCTTATCAAGGAAGGAAAGTTGTACCTGCTCAGTGGCCTTGGAAAACTTGTTTGCCGCAAAGCTGACGATGGGGCATTTATCTGGAGCGTGGATGTAACCAAAGATTTCGACGGGCGCAACATCAAATGGGGTTATACAGAGAATCTGGCATTCGATGGCAATACGATATTTTGTACAGTTGGAGGGATCAGTAACAATGTGGTGGCGTTGAATAAAAATACAGGGAAATTGGTATGGAGCACTAAGGGACTCAGTGAAGTCAGCGCTTATTGCTCGCCGGCCATCATCAGATTACAAAACAAAACCATTCTCGTTACTCAGACCGAAAATCATATCCTGGGCCTTGATGCAGGCAGTGGCACCTTGCTCTGGAGCCAGGAACAAACAAACCAGTACTCAGTTCATGCGAATACGCCGTTGTATTACGACGGGTTGCTGTTTTGTTCTTCAGGTTACGGACGCGGTGGTATCATGCTGCAACTCTCTCCTGACGGGAGTTCGGTGAAGGAACTCTGGCGAAATGCCTCCATGGATAACCGCATGGGCGGGTATGTACTGCTGAATGACAGACTTTACGGGAGCGACGACTCGAACAAAGCCTGGTACTGTCTCGACTGGAAAACCGGGAAAGAGCTCGGTTCAGACAAAATCACCGGAAAGGGAAACATCATCAGCGCCGACGGCATGCTATACTGTTACAGCGACAAGGGCGACGTTGTCCTTGCATTGCCCGGCACCAACGGACTCACACGCGTGAGCGGCTTCAAGGTACCCTATGGAACTGATCAGCACTGGGCACACCTGGTGATCGCGAATGGCAAACTCTTTGTCCGCCACGGCACTTCGCTGATGGTTTACAACATCAAAAAATAATAACCGGCAAAAAACCGGGTTTGTTTCGGGAATTTCTTTTGAAGTTGTTCCTCCGCCACAGAGATATAGTGATAACCTGCACCATTTCCAATACGTGAAGCCTTTCATAGGTGCAATCACCTGTTTCATCGAGGATGGAGGATGGTTTAACAAAGAAAATTCCCCGGGATTTTATTTTTTTGTTATTTTGATGACTGATGCAGAAGAAGAACCTCCTTACAGCATTAATAATAACGACAATTCTCTCCGGGATTGCCGTTACAGGCTGGTGGCTTTTTCATGACCCTGCAAAAGAGCTGAAAATATCTCTTCCAGGCATGGACACTCATGGTTCACGATTACCAATTAGTACCCAGGAGGTGAAGATCGGAGAATCCTTCACAGCCTACGGAACTACTGAGGAGATTCCTGGCCCCGGCTGGCCCCGTTTCCGTGGAGGCGACTTCGACAACATCAGTAAAGAAAGGATTCCACTGACCGAAAAATGGGGAAACATTCGGGAGCGCATCCGTTGGAAGGTGGAACTGGGTGAAGGCCATGCAGCTCCTGCAGTTTATGGTGGCCGTGTGTATCTGCTCGATTATGACGAAAAGAAAAAAAGTGATGCGCTCCGGTGCTTCTCCCTCCTTACCGGGAAAGAACTCTGGCGACGGGAATACAAAGTACATCTCAAGCGAAACCATGGATTGTCGCGCACCATCCCTGCAGTAAACGGTAAATATGTCGTTACCATCGGCCCGAAATGCCAGGTGATGTGCGTCGACCGGCTGACCGGCGACTTGAAATGGGGCATCGACCTGGCGAAACAATATGGGACCGAGGTACCCTTCTGGTACACCGGGCAGTGCCCGCTGCTGGAGGGCGATACCGCCATTCTCGCACCGGGCGGAAAGGCATTGATTGCAGGCATTGATTGCAGAACAGGGAAGCCAATATGGGAAACACCCAACCCGGGGAAATGGAAAATGTCGCATTCTTCAGTGATGAAGGCCACCATCCACGGGAAAAAGATGTATATCTATTTTGCTATCGGCGGTGTTTGCGGCGTTTCAGCCTCCGGTCACGATATCGGCCGGTTGCTGTGGGAGACAAGTGATTTTGCACCGGCTGTGGTTGCTCCTTCTCCTTTGGTGCTCGACGATGGTCGCATCCTCCTGACTGCCGGCTATGGTGCCGGAACAGCGATGATTCAGGTGAAGGAAAAAGGAGGAGTCTGGTCGGTCGAAATACTCCAGCAGTTTCGTCCGCAGGACGGAATCGCTTCCGAACAGCAGACACCGGTATTTTACAAGGGAACCGTCTTCGCAATACTGCCTAAAGATGCCGGAGGTGGGAGAAATGAGTTTGTTGCCGTTTTTCCAGGAGACGCAAAAATTATCCTCATGTCAAGCGGGAAAACCGAAAGGTTCGGCCTGGGCCCTTATGTGGTTGCCGACGACAAATTCTTTATTTTGGATGATGATGGGGAGATGACCATTGCACGCGTTTCGGCCTCTGAATTTCTCCTTCTTGACAAAGCAAAGATCCTTGACGGCCAGGATGCGTGGGGTCCACTTGCTGTGGCCGGTGGTTATCTCCTGGCGCGCGACTCAAAACAAATGGTTTGTATCGATATCAGGAAAAGATGAAAAAGAAGACCATTCTGATTTTTGCCATAATGCTTTTCCTGGTTTTCGTAGCCTGGATGCTCCGCGATCTTTTCATGGTGCGCCCGGAATTGCAAAAGAATCCTTACGATTACGGGATGACGGCACTTCGTAAGACCGATACAGTGCCGTCATATACAGAGCTTTCGCCGCTTAAACCCGTCCTACGGGAGATCACATCCGTTGCCGGCAACCAGGACGGTAAAATTTATATTGCCGGAAAAGGAGGTGTGGAAATTCTGGATGTATCAGGTCGAATGTTGAAACACTTTCCCATCCGGGGATACGCAACCTGCCTGACCTTGATGCCCGATGGTACCTTGGTTATCGGGATGGAGGACCACGTAGAACTTTGGAGTCCATCAGGAAACATCATCTCAGTATGGCAGGCGGTCGATACGAACTCGATGATTACCAGTGTGGCAGCTACACAAAATTTGATCTTCGTGGCTGATGCCGGGAAAAAGATCGTTTATCAGTACGACCGTTATGGAAAGCTGCAGGCCAGGATTGGTGAAAAGGATCCTGTAAGGAAGATTCCCGGGTTTATAATCCCGAGCCCTTATTTCGATGTGGGAATCAGTCCGAAAGGCGAGCTGTGGGTTGCGAATACAGGCCGTTACAGACTTGAGAAATACAGCATGGATGGTTCGCTTCTTACTTCTTGGGGAGAGGCTTCAATGGCCATGGAGGGGTTTGCCGGTTGCTGCAATCCATCAAATTTCACCATTCTGCCTGACGGTTCATTCGTTACCAGTGAAAAAGGAATCGAACGGGTGAAGGTTTATTCTCCTGATGGTGCTTTCGTGGCTCTTGTCGCCGGGCCGGAAGCTTTCGACGAAGGTACGCGTGGTCTGGATCTGGCAGCCGGCAGCAACGGACGCATACTTGTACTTGATCCTTCACGGAACCAAATTCGTGTTTTTGTCCCCGATAAAAGAAATTGAAATATGAGTGCAGTATAAAAACATTACGATTCGTAATAAATGAAAAAAAATCAATTCCCCTCAACCCCTAACCCCTTCTCCCTCAGGAGAAGGGAAAATTCCCTCTCCTTTAGGAGAGGGTTAGGGTGAGGTGCTTTTGGCTTTTTAGACCAGACTCAAATATGGATAAGCAAAACCGAAGACAATTCATTCGCACAGGGATACGCTGGATCCTTTTCGGAGGGATGGCCCTGGTGGCGGGCGATCTGATTTTCAGGAAAGGAGAACCGCTTTTCGGGAAGAACCGGAAATCGGGACCGACAGTGTGGCAGCTTGACCCCGCAAAATGTATTCAGTGCGGCCGGTGTGCCACAAATTGCGTGAAAACTCCGTCGGCAGTGAAGTGCACGCATGCCTATTCAATGTGCGGATACTGTAACTTATGCAGCGGTTACTTCAAACCCGAAACGAAGACCCTTGATACCGGAGCCGAAAAACAACTTTGCCCGGTGAGCGCTATCAAACGTACCTTCGTTGAAGACCCGTTCTATGAATACACCATTGATGAAGCACTCTGTATTGGCTGCGGCAAGTGCGTGAAAGGTTGCGGAGCTTTCGGCAACGGCTCGCTTCAGCTTCAGGTAAGACATCACCTATGCGATAACTGCAACGACTGTTCAATCGCCCGTAACTGCCCGTCTGGCGCTTTCAGCCGTGTTCAGCTCACCGATCCTTACCTGCTCAAAGGATTCGGAAAAAAGAACTTATGAGGCATAAAACTGTCATCGTCTTCATCCTGCTCATTCTGGGGATTTTCCTCCCTTCCGTCATGGGCGTCCAGCGATTCCCGAAACCGGAGTTTGAATCCGGTTATGTGGAACCGGAGACACAATTCCCCGTTCCCAGGGCGGAATTCCTTGCCTGGATGGATGTGGCAGTCCTCCTCTTGTCCCTTTCTCTGGCCACCTTCCTTGTACTGAAAAAACGATCGCGGCTGGGTGTTTTCTGGCTGTCATTATTTTCGCTTGCCTATTTCGGTTTTTATCGCCAGGGATGCGTTTGCTCCATCGGGGCAATCCAGAATGTCACACTGGCGCTGTTCAGCGGAAGCTACACCATTCCACTCACCGTTCTATTCTTCTTCCTTGTCCCGCTGGTCTTCACGCTTCTTTTTGGAAGGACCTTCTGCGCTGCCGTCTGCCCGTTTGGCGCTTTCCAGGACCTGGTCGCCGTCAAACCAATGCCGATGGGGGCCTGGCTGAATGCTTTTCTTGGGATGATCCCTTATCTTTACCTCGGGTTGGCTTTACTGTTCGCCGCCACAGCTACCGATTTCATCATCTGCCGTTATGATCCGTTTGTAGGAATTTTCAGGATGAATGCCTCCTTCGGGATGTTCCTGTTTGCCGGGGTGCTTCTCCTGTCGGGGATATTCATCGCCCGCCCATACTGCCGGTTTCTCTGTCCCTATGGTGTGTTGCTCAACTGGTTGAGCCGTTTTTCCTGGAAACACATGAATATCACTCCGGCGGAGTGCATCCAATGCCGCCTTTGTGAGAATGCCTGTCCCTATGACGCTATCGACTTTCCGCAAACAAAAAAAGATCCTGCAGGTCGCCGCAAACAGGTAAACCGGTTGATCCTGCTTGCTTTACTTTTACCATTGCTGGTTTTGGGCGGAGCATGGACCGGCGGTCTGATCCACAGTACACTTTCCGGAGTAAATTCAAAAGTACGTCTTGCACGTTTGCTACAAACAGCAAGCGTTTCGAAAGATCAACCCGAACCACCCGAGATCACTGCCTTCCGGTCGTCAGGTATTGCGCAACAACAACTGATGGCTGAGGTCGCCACGATCGAGCATGATTTTCTTACCGGCAGCAGGATCTTCGGCGGATTTATCGGATTGGTTTTTGGAATGACGCTCATCGGACTGGTTCGGACACCTTATCGGACTGACTATGTACCAAACAGGGGAACCTGCTTCAGTTGCGCGAAATGTATGGATTATTGCCCTGTAATAAAAAGTTGACAAGCTTTATTTTATTTCAGGAAAGGCTATGAATAATGAACGAAAATACATGAAGAAAATATTTGAATTTCCCGTCAGATGAAAAAGGTGATTCCCGATATGATCCTGGTGAAGTTCCTGCGCTTGATGGCCGTGGTCAGCGGGTTCTTTTCCATCCTGCTCTGCATTCTTATTATCATCAACTTTATTCAGCTGAAACGCACTGATCCTCTTAACACACCGGCATTGGCTTCTATTCAGGAACGATTCATCAAGGATCCCGGAAACACAGCCCTGCAGCAAGATATCCGTCAACTCGACCTGCTGGCAAGGAAAGCATTCTTTACCAGCCAAAGGCAGATCAGGTCTGGTGGCTACCTGCTGTTTGCAAGCCTTCTCTTACTGGTCATATGCGTAAAATCCCTCGAACTGATAATTCCTAAGATCCCGTCAGTCCTGGCCGCCGGACCAGAGAACCCCTGGAGACGCAGAAAGATACAGCGGCGCGGGGTCATCATTGCAGGAATCTGTCTGGTGACTTTCACACTCCTGCTGGCATGGATCACCCACCAAATGCTCACTCCGACTGCAGAGATCACCACCCTGAATGCCACCGCTTCACGCATCAATTCCAATCCAGAGGGTCCGGAAAAGCAGACCTCCGTTGCATCAACAGCCTCTGATTCCGGAAATTTGCAGGGTAATCCGGGAACCAATAACATCACTTTTGCTGAGGGTTTCCCTGCGCAACAGGAAATCCAGTCGAATTTCCCTTCCTTCCGCGGACCAGGGGGAAACGGCATTGCCTTCCAGAAAAACATCCCGGTATCGTGGGACGGAGCCTCAGGAAAAAATGTCAGATGGAAAACGGAGATCCCTTTACCAGGATACAATTCTCCCATCATCTGGCGTGATAAGATCTTCCTGTCGGGTGCCAGAGAGAACAAGCGGGAAGTTTATTGCCTCGATGCAACCAATGGAAAGATCCGCTGGACTGCTGACTTGCCGAAGATCCCGGGAAGTCCCGGGCAATCTCCCAAGGTGACTGCAGAAACCGGACTGGCCGCTCCTACCCTTACCACCGATGGCCGCAGGATCTATGCTATTTTCGCCAACGGCGACCTGGCGGCGCTCGACTTTGATGGGAAAATCATCTGGACGAAAAATCTTGGTTTGCCCAAAAACCATTATGGTCATTCCTCTTCTCTCATAATGTATCGTGATCTGCTGATCATCCAGTACGACCAGAGCGGATCAGCCAGGGTGATGGCTTTTACCGGGGAAACTGGTGATAAAGTCTGGGAAACCTCACGCAATGTAAAGGTCTCGTGGGCCTCTCCAGTGCTGGTGAATACAGGAAACCGGATGGAGTTGTTGCTGGCCGCTGAACCAGATGTAGCCTCTTATGATCCTGCAACCGGAAAGGAACTTTGGAAACTCGCATGCATCTCCGGAGAGGTGGGGCCATCGGTCACTTACGCTAACGGAATGGTCTTTTCCATCAACGAATATTCAAAGCTGGCAGCCATAAGGTTGGGGCCAATCCCTTCATTAGCCTGGGAAGATAACGAGTACTTGTCGGATGTTCCCAGCCCGGTTGCAATAAATGATATCGTCATTGTGGTTACAAGTTATGGCGTAGTGGTCTGCTATGATGCCGCTACAGGAAAAAAACACTGGCTGAAGGAGCTTGACAAATCTGTCTATTCCTCACCCATGATCGCTGATGGAAAGATATATGTTCTTGACAAGCTGGGAACGATGCATATCCTGCGTGCAGATAAAACGCTGACGTTGGTCGGAGAATCTTCTCTTGGCGAGGGGTCAGTATGCACTCCTGCGTTCGGGGAAGGCAGAATCTACATCAGAGGAGATAAACATTTATTTTGTATAGGAAAATAGTGTCACTCCCGGTCTCTCATCGATAATGAAGAGATACAGGAATGAGCAGCAGCATGAACAAAAACACCAATATACAAGCAGAAGTCGACCGGATCGTCACACAATACGGCACCGGACAGGAATCGGTACTCCCGATACTTCAGGCGATCCAGCAGGAATTCAGGTTCCTGCCACATGAAGCATTGCTCCACGTATGCAAGATCACGGAGATCACACCTGCACGAATCGAAAGTGTAGCCTCCTTTTACGGTCAGTTCCGATTCAAACCAGCCGGCAGGCACATCATTCGGGTGTGCACCGGTACTGCTTGTCATGTCAAGGGTTCAATGATCGTGTATGATGCCATTGCCCGGGAACTGAAGTTGCATGAGGGTGAACTGACCGATTCTGAAGGCCTTTTTACCCTCGAGAAAGTTGCTTGTCTGGGTTGCTGTACCCTGGCTCCTGTGGTCAAGGTGGATGAAATCACTTACGGGCATGTAAAGCCGGAGGATGCGGGGCAACTGCTGGAAGATTTTCTTGGTAAGTCTGTTGCTTCAAACAACAAGAAACGTTACCGCAGCAATGACCGGAAGACAATGCAGGGTGAAATACGCGTCGGCCTCGGTTCCTGTTGCATCGCCAGTGGCAGTGCCGAAGTTAAGCGTTCATTAGAGGAAGTCCTTGCAGAGACTGGGATAAATGTTCATGTGAAACAGGTGGGATGTGTGGGCGTCTGCAACCAGGTACCTTTGATGGAGATCATCAAGCCGGGAGAACCGGGGGTTTTTTATACACACATCAAACCAGAAGAAGTCCGTGACGTGGTTCTGACTCATTTCAGGCCGTCCGGTTTCCTTGACAGGTTTAGGACAAAGCTGGTACATTTGTTCGACATGGCGGTTGAAGATAGTCCACCGGTTACCTTCTTCAAATATGATGCCGACCAACGCGACACCCCGCTTTGCGACTTCCTCGACCCACAGATGGCAATTGCTACCGAACAGCGCGGACATATTTCACCCACAAGTATTGAAGATTATAAAATAAATGGCGGCTTCAGTGCCCTCAAGCACTGTTTTTCGTCGATGTCTCCGCAGGAAGTTGCCGATGAGATTGTCCTAAGCGGTCTTCGTGGCCGTGGCGGAGCCGGGTTTCCTACCGGCAAAAAATGGCAGATTGTAAAAGATCAGAAAGAGGCCACTAAATACATCATCTGTAATGGCGATGAGGGTGATCCCGGCGCTTTCATGGATCGCATGTTGCTGGAGTCCTATCCTTTCCGGATCATCGAAGGGATGCTGATCGCAGGATACGCAACCGGTGCATCCGAAGGAATCTTTTATATCAGGGCTGAATATCCTCTGGCCGTTCAACGTGTGAAAGATGCGCTGATGGTCTGCCGGCAGGAAGGGATCCTGGGCAATTCGGTGATGAACTCAACTTTCAGCTTTTCCATCCGTGTTTTCGAAGGTGCAGGAGCATTTGTTTGCGGTGAAGAAACTGCGTTGATAGCTTCTGTCGAAGGAAATCGCGGAACACCCAGACTGAGACCTCCTTACCCGGCCATCCATGGATTGAACGGGAAACCCACGCTGATTAACAACACGGAGACTTTTTCCTTGGTTCCCTGGATCATTCGCAACGGAGCAAATAAATTCGCCTCGATCGGCACCTCCGGCAGCAAAGGAACCAAGGTCTTCGCACTGGCCGGCAAGGTGAACCGGGGTGGACTTATTGAAGTCCCCATGGGCATCACCATCCGGCAGGTGGTGGAGGAGATTGGAGGAGGTATAGCAAGCGGCAGGACTTTTAAGGCGGTACAGATCGGCGGGCCTTCCGGTGGCTGCATCCCAGCTTCGCTGGCTGACATGCAGATTGATTTCGAAGCCCTGTCTTCAGCAGGTACCATGATGGGATCTGGTGGACTGATCGTTCTCGATGACCGAGATTGCATGGTTGACCTGACTCATTATTTTCTGACGTTCACCCAAAGCCAATCGTGCGGTAAGTGTACTTTCTGCCGGATCGGAACACACAGAATGCTTGAATTGCTTGAAAAAATCCGCAGCGGACATGGCGTTCCAAACGACCTTACCCATCTGGAACAGTTGGCGCGCAGCGTTCAGACGGGCAGTCTGTGCGGACTCGGTAAAACCGCTCCCAACCCTGTGCTGACAACTATCCGTTATTTCCGTGAAGAATATGAAGCACATATTCAGGGTTTCTGCCCGGCCGGAAAATGTGCACCGCTCATCACTTATAAAATTACCGACCAGTGCATCGGATGTACACGTTGCGCACAACGCTGCCCTACCGGAGCCATTGACTTTAATCCCTATGAGATCCATAAAGTGGATCCGGATAGATGTATAAAATGTGACATTTGCCGGACTGTTTGCCCCATAGATGCCATAAATGTGAACTGAACATGAATTTAACCATCGACAACCTGACCATCGAAGTTCCTTCCGGCACGACCGTGCTGCAGGCAGCAAACTCCCTTGGGATCCACATCCCAGCGATGTGTTGTGGTGAAGGTCGTTCAAGCCACCCTTCATGTATGGTCTGCATGGTAAAGGACCTTGAGAGTGGTAAGATGATCCCATCGTGCGCCATGCCGGTTCATAATGGGATGCAGATCCAGACACATTCACCCGAGATCCGCGAGATTCGCCGGGAAGCCCTGGAGTTGCTGCTGAGCGATCATGTGGGCGACTGTGAAGCGCCATGCAGGCTCTCCTGCCCTGCATTCATGAACATCCCACTGATGAACCGTCTGATTGCAGCCGGCCATTTTCAAGAAGCTCTGAACATCGTCAGGGAAGAGATCGCATTGCCGCTCATCCTGGGCTATATCTGTCCTGCCCCATGTGAAAAGGCATGCCACAGAAGGTCGGTCGACGAACCCGTTTCAATCTGTATGCTGAAACGATTCACGGCCTCAGATAACGAAAGGCGGATGAAGAACCTGCTGCCTGCAACACACGAGAACGGAAAGAAAGTTGCTGTGATCGGCTCCGGCCCTGCAGGGTTGTCAGCTGGGTTTTATCTCCGCAAAATGGGCTATACCGTAACGATCTATGAACGACAGGACATTCCCGGAGGGACGCTCCGGTATTCGATACCGGAAGAGAAACTGCCTCGCCGTGCCCTCGATGCCGAGATCGCATGTCTCACTGCTATGGGAATAACCATGCTGACAGGGCAGGAGATCTATGCAAAACGTTTTGAAGAAGAGATTGTTCCCGGCCACGATGCTGTCATCCTTGCCACCGGCGACCCGATTGAGAATCCACTCCTGCCGTTCACCCTCCCTGCCGATCCGGACGGGAACCTGTTTAACCGGAAGACCTGCGTTACAAGTCGTCCGGGAATTTTCGGATGTGGTAGTGCCATAAATAGCCAGCAGATGGCCGTGCGATCGGTTGCCCAGGGAAAACTTGCAGCCATTGAAACAGATCTTTATCTTTCCGGCATCAAACCAAAACGCATAAGATCCAGCTTCCATTCCGCCATTTCGCACCTGCTGCCAGGTGAAGTGGAAGAGTACCTGAAGGAAAGCCTGCACGGGAATCGCATTCAACCGCATGAGGGCTGGCTGCACGGTTTCACACCCGAAGAGGCTATGCTGGAAGCAGGCAGATGCCTCCACTGCGATTGCCGAAAACCTGTCAGCTGCAAGTTGCGAATCCTGTCTGATGAATACCAGGCCAATCGAAAGCGCTTTTCAGGACCTGAAAGAAAAAGACTTACCAAATTTATCCGGCACGACCTGCTGGTATATGAACCTGAGAAATGCATCAAATGCGGACTATGTGTCGAGATCACTGCAGCATACAAGGAAGAACTCGGATTGACGTTTATCGGCAGGGGCTTCCATGTTCACATCGGAGTTCCTTTAGGGAATACGCTCCGCGAAGGGATCGCACGTTCGGCTTTCTTCTGTGTTGAAGGATGTCCTACGGGAGCACTTTCTTTCCTTGACCAGGAAGAGGGCGTGGAATACAGGGCACGTTTCAGGATGACCGGCAAAGGATGGGAAAAGATCGGCAATTATTAATCTCTTACCCTTGAAATGAGAAAGAACCAATATCATATCCTCCTGACCCTCCTGCTGCTCAGTGTATTGGCAGGAACACCACTTTCCGCCCAGGAACGCAGCGCCACCTGCTGGCCAGGGTTCCGGGGCGATGCACAACTGAGCGGTTTCGCCGCCGCATCAATATCGCCGCCGCTAAAGCTGATGTGGACATTTAAAACTGGTGACGCTGTAAAATCATCGGCAGTGTGGTGCAATGGGATAATCTTTATCGGATCCAACGACGGGTTTCTCTATGCCTTATCAACCGCAGGGAACCTGCTCTGGAAGTTTGATGCAGGGAACAGCATCGAAGCTCCTCCTCTGATAGCCGGTCATTTGGTGATTGCCGGCACCCTCGAAGGAAAGCTCTTTGCAGTGAATATAGCTACAGGAAAGGAACAATGGCATTATGTAACCGAAGGACAAATTTCAGGATCCCCGAACCGTGTGATGCGAAAGAATGGCGGTGGCTTCGACATCCTGGCAGGCAGCTACGATTATAACCTGCATTGTATCGATGGTGTGACCGGAAAACCGCGCTGGAAATATGAAACTGCCAATTATATCAACGGAACGCCCGCACTCTTTGGAAAGATAGCTATTTTTGGAGGATGCGACGGCCATCTTTACCTCATAAACACAGCCAACGGACAACTGATAGAAATGATTGACATCGGCACTTATATGGCATCCTCCCCAGCAATAGGTGGCAACAAGGTCTGGTTTGGTAATTATGACGGGGAATTTTTTTGTTTCGACCTGAGAAAGAAAAAAATGGTCTGGAAAAAAAGCGGTGGTGGCACTTTCCTCTCCTCCCCGGCCATTGCCGGGAACAGGGTGATCATCGGATCACAGAACAAGACAGTTTATTGTTTCAATGCCACAACGGGAGACATCCTTTGGAAATACAAGGCCCTGGGGAAAGTGGATGCATCGCCTGTCATTTCCGGAAACCTGGTTGTGGTGGCTTCTTCCGATGGAAGAATCCGCATGCTTGACCTGATAACTGGTTCAGAATTGTGGAGTTATGAAGTCGGTTCGCCGGTTTACAGCACACCGGCGGTGACTTCGGCCGGGGTTGTTGTTGGAGGCGAAGACGGAAATATTTATATGTTCGGAAAATGAAGATCGTTCACATCGTCCCCGGATTCGGGGGAACTTTTTATTGCGGAAATTGTCTCCGCGACTCGGCCCTGGTAGAATCGCTGCGCAGGGCAGGACACGACACTGTGATCCTGCCTGTGTACCTTCCATTTGTCTTCAACGGTTCGGTTGTAGCCGATGGCCCACCTGTATTTTACGGAGCAGTCAACATTTATTTAAAACAGTTGTTCCCTGCGCTCCGCCACATGCCGGGATGGCTCCATTCTTTGCTGAATTCAGCCCCTGTTCTGCAATATGCTGCCAGGAAAGCGGGATCAACCCGGGCTCATGGCCTGGAAACCCTCACTGAGTCGATGTTGCTCGGTGAAGAAGGTGCACAACTTGATGACCTCACGGAAATCGTCAACTACCTGAAATATCATGAAAAGCCTGACATAGTTCATTTTTCAAACGCCCTCCTGCTCGGAATGGCACGAATGGTGCGACGCGAAGTTGGTATCCCTGTAGTTTGTTCCTTACAGGATGAAGATGTCTGGATTGATGCGATGGAGCCTGATGCACGTCAGAAAATGTGGAACCTTATGGCTCAAAGGGCGGCTGAAACCGATGCGCTCATCGCCGTAAGCGACTGGTTTGCCTCGGAAATGCAAAAGAAAATGCAATTACCCAAAGGAATAGTCCATACGATACCCATCGGGATTGATACTGCTCAGTACAGCTATTCTCCTCCTGCTTCAGAAAACCGGACAATCGGATATCTTTCGCGCCTCTGCGAAGAGAACGGTCTGGGGATCCTTGTTGATGCATTCATCCTGTTAAAGAAAGATTCACGCAACAGCGACCTGAAACTCCGCCTTACCGGTGGACATACCGGCGACGACAATGCTTTCATCAGGAATCAGATGAAAAATCTTAGGAAAAATGAAGTAGCTGATGCTGTGGAGATAATCCCGAATTTTGGCTTTCCTGACCTGCATGATTTCTTTACAGGACTCACTCTTCTTTCGGTACCGGTATTGAAAGGTGAGGCGTTCGGCCTTTACCAGTTGGAAGCCATGGCTTCAGGAATTCCTGTCGTTCAGCCCGCACTTGGCGCATTCCCGGAGATCATCAACAAATCCGGAGGAGGCGTGGTGTATCATCCAAACGATGCCGCCACCCTGGCTGCAACGATAACCAACCTGCTGGCGGAACCCGGGAAGATAACCAGTCTCAGCACGACCGGCAGAAGTGGCATTGAAGAACATTTCGACTGTACCAAAGTCACAAAACAATTGCTTTCAGTATACCGGAATGTCATACAGAATTTCGTACCATCAACCTGATCCCTTATGCCAATAGCTGAACTTCTGGATATCACCAAAGATTATTTACAACCTGTTACAGGCATACTTACCCGCGTACTGGATCACGTTTCGATGGCTGTTTCTGAAAATGGAACCATCGCTATCTCGGGACCTTCGGGTTCAGGAAAAACAACGCTTCTGAACATCCTCGGCACACTCGATCGCCCCACTTCAGGGAAAGTATTCCTGGATGGAAAATACGTTGAACTGATGGAGGAGAAACAACTTGCTTCCCTACGGAATCGCTTCACAGGATTCATCTTTCAACAACACCTTCTTCTGCCACAGCTCACTGTCCTTGAGAACGTGCTCCTCCCGTTAATTCCGGTAAGGGATAAACTATTTAAAAAGGAAGCCCTGGAATGTGCTTTACAACTCATTGAACGGGTTGGACTGAAGGATCACCTGCGCGCCTATCCTGCACACCTGTCGGTGGGAGAATGCCAGCGCGCTGCCGTGGTGCGCGCCCTGATCAACCGCCCGAAGCTGCTTCTGGCCGATGAGCCTACCGGTTCGCTGGATGCCAGGAACGCCGCGATAATGACAAACTTGCTTGTGGAGCTTCGTGAAGCTTACGGATACGCACTTGTCATTGTAACCCATGACCCTGAAGTAGCCAGAAGGATGAATGTCCGTTACCAGCTTCTCAATGGAAAACTTCTTACAACATTGTAATCTGACTTCATGAATCTCTCCAGGCTGATCCTGCAAAACATAAGGCATTATGCACGTTCATGGCTGTTAACGCTAATTGGTGCCGTCATCGGCACGGCTGTCCTCACCGGTGCGCTGATCACAGGAGATTCAGTTCGCTACAGCCTTATTAAACTGGTGAGCAGGCGGCTCGGAGAAGCCCGTTTCGCCCTTGCCCCTGCCGACCGCTTCTTCAGGCAGGCCCTGGCAAATGAATTGGATGCTTATTCAGGGTTCCGGGTATATTCCTTGCTGCGAACCACTGGGATCGTTACCGAACCTGGTCAGAAGCTTACCCTGAACAAGGTTGAAGTGATCGGTGTGAATAAGGATTTTTCCCGTTTATGGTCTATTGCAGATGATACCTGCGGATTCATAACACCGGCAGAAGATGAGGCAGTGATCAGTGCCAATGTGGCCAGTCGGCTGAAAGTCAAACCCGGTGATTTCATCGTGTTGAAAATTTCGAAAGAGGGCTCTGCCCCTGCCAATGCTCCATTCGTTTCTGAACGATCTGAAACCTCAGGGATACGACTGAAAATAAGAGCTGTTGCAGGAGACCGGACCGGGGGTTACTTCAGCCTCGACCGTAACCAGTCGGCTCCCTTCAATATTTTCGTATCACAAAAAAAGCTCGCCCTGAAAATGGGTATGGCAGGTTTTGCCAATACCCTGTTGGTCGCAACAAAGAATTCCCAGGTTACAGCAGATACATTGAATAACTTGCTGCAGCTGGTATGGAAGCCTGCAGATGCAGGACTCCTGGTTACAGAACTGCACCCGGGACTCACTCAACTCACTTCCCGCAGGATCTTTATTGAAGATACTCTGGCCAATGCAATAATGAAGGACGAGGTCAGCGGGATCCTCACCTACCTGGTGAATGATATTGCTTTTCATGGCCGGTCAACGCCCTATTCATTTGTAACAGCTGCTTCCCCGGGTGTTTCCCATACCGATCCGGACCCCGGGGAGATCGTCATCACCGACTGGCTTGCCCGCGACCTGGATGCAAAGACGGGAGATTCACTGACACTCCGGTATTGGGTTATGGGCGCTAACCGTTCGCTCTCGGAAGTATCGGCGCGGTTCGTCGTGCATTTGGTCGTACCCGTGGGCAAAACAGCAGCTGATCGCGCCCTGATGCCTGACTTCCCCGGGATGAAGAATACAGGTAATTGCCGTGACTGGGAAACAGGCACACCGGTCAACCTTGACAGGATTCGCGACAAGGATGAGCAATACTGGAACTTCTACAGGGGAACACCCAAGGCTTGGGTCTCTATGGCTGATGGTCAGAGGATCTGGAAAAATCCATTTGGCAGATATACTGCATTCCGGTTCGGAAGTGACTCAGTCAATCAAAAATTAACGAAATCCATCCGTGAAGTTGATCCGTCAGCTCTCGGGCTCATATTCACCCCGGTATTTGAAGAAGGAATGCGCGCTGCAGGCAATTCCACTGACCTGGGTGAACTTTTTCTCAGTTTCGGGGGGTTGATCTCCATCGCCGGACTGATGCTGTCAGGCATGCTCCTATCCTTTTTCCTGCAGCAACGGGTGGAGGAGGTCGTGCTGCTGCGCTCCATGGGTTTCCGAAACCGGAAGATCATGTCAATATTCCTTCCCGAAACATTTATCGTTTCTGTAACAGGAGGCTTGCTGGGAGTGATAGCAGCGATCATCTATGCACAACTGATCGTGACAGGCCTGAACACCTTGTGGCAGGGTGCAGTGAATACCTCCGGTCTTGCAATAAGCATCCGCAGTACAACGCTGATCGCAGGATTCCTTGCCGGTATGATCCTGAACATGATTGTCTTTGCAATCATCCTTTACAGGAACCGCAACAGGTCCCTGCCCTCACCATACCGTCAGAAAGAACCAGTAATTCCCAAAAGAAGCAAACTCCGGAAATTATTAAGCGTCCTGTTGCCTGTTGCCATTTTTGCCTCAGCAGTGGTGATCATATTGTTTGAATGTCTTTCCGGGAGATTTTATCCGTCACCTGCTTTTATGATCTCCGGGGTTCTTGTGATGGCTGGTATCATTGCCTGCATCACATATTACCTTTCGTGGAAAAGCACGCAGGAACCGGGCACCAATGCAACCTTTTCAGATTATGCCCTGAAGAATGCCGTTCTTCAGAAGACACCAACCCTGACGGCAATCACATTGCTTGCGCTCGGAACCTTCATGATCCTGGTGACCGGTCTGAATCGAAGGTCTGGAAGTACAAATGAAGATCATCCCGGTTCTGGCACAGGAGGATTCCTTTTGTGGATGGAAACAACCTTACCCGTCTTTGCAGATCTTAATACCCCTGAAGGAAGGACAAAGTCCGGGCTGGAAAATATGCCAGGGAATATCAGGTTTGTTCCGCTCCCGGGTGTCCTTGGTGACGATGCCAGTTGCCTCAACCTGAACCAGGTGACAAAGCCCGGGCTGACAGGTGTACCATCAAAGCTTTTCGATGTAAGAGAATCGTTTTCATTTGCAAACCTGGCAAATGGAATCGACCGGGCACATCCCTGGAAAGCGCTTGAGCAGGTTAACAGCCCCTGGTGCATCAATGGTTTTGCCGACCAGACGGTCATTACCTGGGGATTGCGCAAACAGACCGGAGACACACTGCACTATACCGACGAAATCGGCAGACAATTGAACATCCGGCTTGCAGGAGGACTGGAAAATTCTGTCTTCCAGGGAAGCCTGCTGATTTCCGACAGCCTCCTCCGACTTCATTTTCCTTCTTCAGAAAGGACCCGGAATATACTCATCGATGCACCAGCCGAATCAGGTAGTAAACTGACAAATACCCTGGAAGACCGCTTACGTGACCAGGGAGCAGTTGTTATCCCGGCAGAGCAAAGGCTGGCCAATTTTGAAGTTGTGGAAAATACATATCTGGATATTTTCATCATGCTGGGCGGACTTGGATTGATCATCGGAACCGCCGGTCTTGCCGTGATGGTGATGCGGAGTCTGCGTGACCGCCGCCGTGAGCTGGAGCTTTATTCAGCACTTGGTTTCCCGGCAAAAACGACTTTCCGGCTTCTTGCCGGTGAATTCCTCTTCATCCTGTGCACCGGTATCTTAACCGGAACAGTGTCTGCTCTTGTAGGAACCCTCCCTTCCTTAGTCCAGGGTGGCATGGGAGTACTTAGCTTACCTGCAGAATTTCTTGGTATTGTCCTGTTGAACGGGTTTTTCTGGATTCATTTCCCTGTCCGGCGGACTATGAGGTCTATTCAAGAACATCCCATTACCAGGTAGTCGGCAGTCTACAGTCGGCAGTTGGCAATTTCGACACGTCTAACGCGTCACGATTTTCCCGGATTTCAGATCTCGCATATCAGATCCATCTTTTTGCGCTCAAGCCGGAAAGGCCTCATCACCACATCGCGGCTGCGTCCACAAATGGCGCGCGTTTGTAACGCGTGCCCGTTACCTGATTCCTGCCTCGCCTGAACCGAAGAAGCCAAGGCTGCTAATGTGGCGACTGATGTTGTTTAATTTTTTCACCAAAATAGCAACAATATCCTGCATTCTGAAATCTGAATTCTGATACTCCGTTGCTTGCTGCGGGGTAGTTCATAATACCGCAGAGCGGGCGAATTTTTTATGAAAGTACCCACCCCTGGCCCCTCCCTACCCGTAGGGAGGGGTGGGTAGATGGGTTTGCAAGGGTTAACAACAATTAGATATGTATAATAAAAAGTTTAAATTACAGGGATACAGTTAGCTACGCTCCAACACGGGGGTGACTAAAAAGTAAAAAAACAAAATGTCACGCAGAGTTTCGCAAAGTTTTACGCTAAGTTACGCAGAGTTAAAATTCATATAATAAATATTCTGCGAAACTCTGCGATTCATCAGCGAGCCTACTATATAACTTAATGTAATTATTTGGTATTCAATAATATATTTCTCGCTGAGTTTCGCAGATTATTGCGCTGAGTCTCGCA
>CAIWTA010000236.1 GCA_903915465.1 uncultured Bacteroidales bacterium
ATGTTATAATTACAAATTCATCCCTGAAAGGGGTGAATATCATAATAAACGAAATAAATAAAATTTAAATAGTCTCTAAATAGGCAAAATCAGTTATTGCAATAGCGCTTCATAACTTTGTAGGCATCGAGGATGCCAAGTTCGCCGGCATGGCTCAGGTCTTCACATCCGCGTGTGTTATCTTCCAGCAGAATGTAAATCAACCCCCGGTTATAATACGCTTCTGCAAAACCGGATTTATCCTGGATGGCATTCGAAAAGTCCACAATTGCCTCCTTGTAATTCCCCATCTTGCAGTTTATAAATCCGCGGTTGTAGTGAGCGAACGAAAAACCAGGATCCAAAACAAGCACTTTATTGAGGTCATGGATAACGGATTCATAAGTATGCTCTATGTTATTTGTCTTTACAGGAGATTTATTGGCGGGAGATTTTCCATCGATGGTAATTTGCACCGGATCCTCTTTCTGCAGCAGAATCATCTGGATGAGTGTGTATCTTGTAAATGCACGATTAAAATATACCAGTATAGCAGCAGAATCAAGGAGTAATGACGAAGCATAATCGCGGAAAGCGAGGTTGTATTTTTTCTGCACCGCATACGAAGAAGCCCGTTTATAATAGGGTTCCGGGCGACCGGGGACTGAATCGATCAGGTGGGTCTGCATTTCAATTTCCTTACTTATAAGAGAATCGTTGAATATTTCCGGGCGATTTGTCAGGGCAATGATGTTCGAAAAATAATGTTGCTTCTTGTAGGCATCGTACAACCAGGATCTTTCCATATTCGCTTTTTCAAGATCAGCGGTAAACATTGGGATCAGCTCAATGTCGATGGCCTGGTTCTGGAATTTGCTGTTGAGTGTATTCATTTCCTCGAAGTCGCCACTTAATTTCACCAGGCTCTTCAGGTAATTTTCTTTTTCCGATTTCACACTGTCGGGAGTAAGCGGGTTTTTCTTGCTCAGTTCCATGGCACGCAGATAGTCTTCTTTTGCCCCCCGGCGATCATTGAGCTTTGTTTTTACCTGGGACCTGTCGTAGTATGCATCTCCATAATCCGGGCACAATTCCACTGCTTTGTCCAGATCCTGAAGTGCTCCAGGGTAATCCTTCAGTTCAGATTTTAACCGTGCCCTATAGTAATAGCTGATGAGATTTTTTGGATTTAGTTTGCTCACATAATCAAAGTTCCGGATTGCACCTTTTTTGTCATTCGTATTGATCAAAACGATGGCTTTGTTAAAGTAGGCATAGGAATTATAAGGTGAAAGCCGTATGACTTTGTCCAGGTCTTGGAGCGCGGCAGCCTGGTCAGGTTTTTTGGTATACGCCAATGCACGGTTGAATAAGGCGTATGTGTTGTTTGAGTCGATTCTGATGGCATGACTGAGATCGCGGATGGCGGAATCAACCTTGTTGAGCTGCATCCAAACCAGCCCGCGTTGTGCAAAGCTATAAGCATTCATAGGGTTGATCTGGATCGCCTTATCAAGATCGGTAATAGCATTCTCATATCTTTCGATCCCCATTTCGGAACTCCCCATGATCATGTAAATGATTTCCTGTTCATCCTTCAACTCGATTGCTTTTCTACAGTCAACCAGACAGGAATAGTACTTTTTTAAAGTCAGGTTGGTTCTGGCACGGTTGACATACACATCAGGATTTGATCCATTGATCTCCAGTGCTTTCGAAAAGTCCTCAAAAGCGCCCTTATAATCAAGCAGTTGACTCCGGACAATAGCTCTGTAGTGGAAAGCGTCTGCCAGCGCAGGCGACAGGTCGATGGATTTGGTATAATCGCGTTCGGCGCCTAAGTAGTCATCCAGGTTATATTTGGCAAAACCTTTTAAAAAATACAATTCACTGGAGGCCGGCTCCAGTTGGATGGCGAAGGTAAGTTTCTCCAGAGCCTGAACAAAATCTCCTTTACGAATGAGATTGACGGCGAGCTGTTTGTAGTTAACTATCTGTTGTGAAAAAAGCGGGGCATGAATCAATGAAAGACAGGATAATAAAAAGATGAGATGAAAAGAAACGACTAAGTATCCTGAGCGGCTGTTTTTTCTTTTCCTTTCCGGAGAATGGTTATTTTGGTTTATGTCAGAGCAGATCAAATCCAGGTATTTCTAATTGTCAGAATGAGATTTATTGGGCAGGCTTCGCTTCCGCGCGTTTCCTTACTTCCCTGATCACTTTCAACGGTGTATCAGTAATAACCATGTTATAAAGCCAGGCAGGAACATTACCTCCGGGATCCACCAATCCTTCCAGCGTGACGCGAACGATGCCGGGACTAAAGGGCTGGACCGTCCATTTCTGCCAGTATTTCTTAATTCGTATCAAACCAGGTTTTTCAGCGATTACATTGGGAAGCGGTTGTGCAATAATGGTTTCTTGGCCGGTTACAGGATCGATGGCGATGCGTGCATCGACAACAAGATCACGGTCTGTAAATGGCCAGGGAACATCATACACAAGGTAATACTGGATGTATTTCCCCTGTTCGTAGGAAATCACTTTGATCTCGGTGATACTTTTGTCCCACCAATCAAAACTCTTTGCATTCCCGAGAAGCGAACACACCTTGCTCATTTCTGTATGAAGATCAGCAACGCCTTTAAAGGATTTCAGGGAGCTGTTATCTTCTTTGCGCGTGTAAATCTTGATTCCATCGCGTTCTTTTGCGAATTCCCATTGCTGGGCAATGATATCTCCTGAGCTAACCAGGGACAAACAAAGGATTACCAAACCTGAAACAATAGTGAACTTCATCCGTTTGAATAAATTTACTGCAAAGAAAAAGAAATCTTACCACATAGGAGCCATACCTGTCGTAAAATCAGGAAAATCCTTTCCTCTGCTCTGCCTGCCTTTTACAATGAGCAATTGCTTCCATCAATTACCTGGATGACGGCTGTATCTATTTTTTAGGTGCAGGATTGATCAAGATTTTTGAAGCTGAGCTGCAACGAAAAGTAACAAAATGAAAAGGTTATATGGTTCTTGCTATTGAAACAAGATGAATTCATGCCTCCGGTGTAAAAACATTAATCCGCAGAGTGCCCCACCTATAGGAAAATACAGGAACATCAAATCAGATAACTTAAATGGTTCACGCGGAGTTTCGCAGATTATTGCGCAGAGTTCCGCAGAAAAAATTCACTTATAAAATCTGCGAGACTCAGCGCAA
>CAIWTA010000237.1 GCA_903915465.1 uncultured Bacteroidales bacterium
ATTTAATTTTATTCATGGTGTATCAAAGAGTTTTAAAAACTGCTCGACAATGTCAGTGTCAATCCACTTGCAGCAGGAACATACCGGCAAACCCCACCGACACAAAGAATTCCTTCACGCTGACGCCCGTAGGACAAGGAAATCCTGGAGGTGTTGTAAGTATAACCAGCGCTTATCAGAAAATAGTGTAACTGCTGGCTTTTTTCTGGATTTCCGTAATTCCACTGATCCTGTATCGAAAAAAACCATTGTGGTGCAATCGTGTACTCAAGCAACCCTGCTACCCAATTACCTTTGTCCTGTTTTGTCCATAACCCTTGCAATTCAAACCGGAGGGCGTGTTTCTTTGTAATTTTCCAGGTAACATCAGCAATCCCGATATTGGAGTATACAATCCCATATTCATTCAGGTGGCCTTCTACCACATCTTTGTTATAGGCCTGATTAAGATAAGTAAAAATCCCTTTCCAGGTTTTTGAGAACTTTTTTGAGATTTCAACATTGAAATCCTGGTAGTAGAGGATATTTCCTGGCTGGAAGAAGCTGGTCTTATATCCAAGTGTACCTGGCTGACCGATACGTATTCCATCAATAGAATCCTTTTTATTAGAATTGACATGTGAAAAGTTAATTGCTATGGTCAGTCCTGATTTACCGCCAAGTTTTGAGTTTTTGGGGATTGTGTAGGTTATTGTACCTGCATAGCCAAATTCGCCAATAGATTGAGTTGCATACGGATACATTGAAGCAAGTGCATAGGAGTGTTCTTTTGTAATTGAAGGAAGATAATTGATGTCTAATTGGTTTTTGGTAATCATCCTGTTGGATTTATAACTCATATTGTCAATACTTTTAGCAGAGATTATAACCCCAAGCCCCTTTTGGGAATAGCCAATGGTGGTAAATAAACCGTTACCGTCTTTATAAATAAATTTATTCATTGTAGATGGATCGTTGATCTTATGGGCATATTCAGTGTAAAAGTTAAATCCACCTACATTCAGGTTGATCCTGCCCGACCAGGTAGCCACGTTTTCAGGGAGCTTGAATGTATATAAAGTAGTATCAACCAGATGATCAGGAAGGGTTTTTGCTTTTTGGTAATCACTCACAAAACTCCCCCCGAATGTCAGCTTTGTTTTTGAGTTTTTGAGGGATGGAAAAATGTCGTTAATAAAAAATTCCACATCCCCGCCTTTCACGATGCCCCGGTTGTTATTGGCAAACGGCTCCCAGTAGTTTCGCTGATAACCCCAGACACCTTTAACTGTAATTCCATTTATTGGCGTAAATTTCACCCTCAGCCCGCGCAGGGAATTATCATAACCGAGTGTCCATTCCTGCCAGGTTCTAAGCGACATTCCATTACCAAACTGTTCATAAAAATTTCCGGCAGTAACCTCCAGTTTGTCATTTTTGTAGTTGACGAACCAATAAGGAACACCAGCACCCTGGTATTCTTTGTCATATCCGATGAGGGGAGGAAGGTAGGCTTCAAACCGCATTCCGGCAGTGAAATCCTTATATGCATAGTTGATCTCAGCATAGCCGTTCATACGAACTATATTACCGTCCAAAGAGGTATCACTGATCCCCATTTTAGAATCTGGCATATAATATTGGGCATCAGTTTGAAAATTTCCACTTACCTCACTATTTTTGATTAGGTCCTGAGCAGCTAAAAAGAGCGGAAGTAATGAAAAAACAAAGAATAGAGGATAAAATTTTTTCAAGGTCTGAAAATTTTAAGTTTATAAATAACTGAGTATATGGGAAAAGGAATTACTTTATTTCTTCTCCTTTGTTGAGTTTCCGAACCAATTCAATCAGGTCCAGTTCACTTCCTTCCTCAAAGGATGTATGCTGCCATACAATTTCTCCTTTTCCGTTTAGCAGGAATGTCTGAGGAATCGGACCAACATTCATAGCCCGTTTAAAATCTCCGTTCTGGTCTAGCAAAACGTTATAATCCCAACTTTTTCCATTGACTAATGGCGCTACCAAAGAAGAAGAACGTGCATCATCAACTGAAACCGCAAAAAGTTTGACACCTGTTTCTTCCTGCCAATCAGAATACACTTCTGCAATCGTTGTCAGCTCCTTGATGCACGGTTTGCACCATGTTGCCCAAAAACTGATGATAATCGGTTTACCATTATTAGCAATTTTGGAAGTATTGAAAGGATTACCTTTTACATCTTTAATATCCACAGACGGAAGTTGCCTGTTTTTTGTAAGTGTGCCTTGTGAATATCCAAGAAAAGTGGCCAGGATAAAAGGAAGAAGAAATATGATTTTTTTCATAATGCAGATTGTTTATTGTATAACAGATGGAATGTCTGTTCAAAATTACAATTATTCAGAGATATAAACTTCAAGTATTTTACATTCCCTGTCGGGTTTCAAGTTAATATTATCAAGGATGGCAGGAATAAGAATCACCTCGCCAGCTTTGAGAATTTCCTTGGCAAAACCATCATCCACAAGGGCTGAACCTTCCACACAAACCAGTATTACAAAAGAATCAACGCCTTCATAATTCCGACGAAAAACCTGGTCGAAAGATAGTAAGTTAGTCGTAAAACTTGCACTGTTGACAATGTTTACCGACTTATTTATAATCCGTGGATAATTTGTCCGGAATGAATCCGGCTGCAAAAAATCAATCGCATCCAATGCAAGTTCAGTGTGCAACTCTCTTGAATGACCATGATCATCCAAACGATCCCAGTCATAGATTCGATAAGTAGTGTCAGAAGTTTGCTGGATCTCAGCCAGGAGAATCCCGGGACCAAGCGCATGAACCCTACCCGAAGGAATAAAAAAAACATCCCCCTGAGTTACATTCTCAAAATTCAGAATTTCTTTCAGTTGCTTTTTCTCCAGGAAATCCAGATAGGTCTTTTTATCCATTTTACGGTTGAAACCATTGATCAGTTCCGCATTCTTTTCAGCTTCCAGAATGTACCACATTTCTGTTTTCCCATTGCCAATCTTTCTTTTTGCTGCAAGCTCGTCATCCGGATGAACCTGCACAGAAAGGTAATCGTTTGAATCAATAAATTTTATGAGAATAGGAAATTCAGTGTTCGATTTTTCAAAAGCCTTCTCCCCGACCAGATCCTCCATAAAAACTTCCAACAACTCATTAACGGTATTTCCTTTTAAAAAACCATTGATTATTTTTGTTTCAGATCCAGGAACACCTGACAAAACCCAGGCTTCCCCGCAATTTGAAAGGGGGGAAAAATCGAAGCTCAAAACAGACCTGATCCGCTGGCCACCCCAGATCTTATCTTTGAACAGGGGTTTGAATTTGAGCGGATAAAGGTGTTTCATGATGAATTTTCCTCAAGGTTTGGGAAATCTGGTTAATTTTGATCACTATTAATGAAGCAAAAGTAAGGATTTAACAACTTAATTCATCTGAATGATCAAAACGATATGTGTTTTTTGCGGCTCCAGCACTGGTACGAACAGTATTTACAAAGAAAGAGCAAAGCAACTTGCTGAATTTTTTATCCGGCAGCAAATTCAAATGGTTTATGGTGGAGCGAATGTAGGTTTAATGGGAATCCTCGCAGATACAATGCTGGAGCATCATGGAAAAGTTATTGGAGTGATGCCCCAAAACTTGGTTGACAGGGAAGTTGCACATTCCGGCCTGACCGGGATGCATATTGTTGCAGATATGCAGGAACGTAAAGCTTTAATGGCAAACCTTTCGGATGCATTTATTACCCTCCCGGGAGCTTATGGTACATTTGATGAGCTTTTTGAGATGCTTACCTGGAATCAGCTTCATATCCTCACTAAACCGGTTGGACTCCTGAACATCAATGGCTTTTTTAATCCACTGATTGCAATGGTCGATCATGCAGTGGAAGAACAATTTCTTCGCCCTGAACACAGGAGAATATTACTTGTTGATGAAAATGAAGAGCACCTTTTACAAAAAATGAACGACTATCAGCCGGTCACTGCAGAAAAATGGATTGAGCGTCTGAAAATGGGGAAAATCTGAACCTTCGTATGATCATTATCGGTATAACCGGGACACTTGGGGCAGGGAAAGGAACAATCGTTGAGTACCTGACTGAAATGAAATCCTTTCTTCATTTTTCGGTTCGGGCTTTTCTTCTTGAGGAAATCAGGCGACAAGAACTTCAGGAAAACCGTGACAGCATGTTCACACTGGCAAATCATCTGCGCGCGCAACACGGCTCATCCTATATCACCGATCAGCTTTACTTTCAAGCCGTACAAACCGGGAAAAATTGTGTAATAGAAAGCATAAGGACGCCAGGTGAGATTTCTTCCCTGCGTACGAAAAGCAACTTTACCCTTTTTGCAGTAGATGCTGCTCCCGAAATCCGTTACCAACGGATAAAGTTACGTCAATCGGAAACAGACCAGATCTCCTATGAAACTTTTTTGGAAAATGAAGAAAGAGAGATGAACACTACGGATCCAAACAAACAGAACCTGCAAAAATGCATTGAAGAAGCCGACTTTCTCCTGGAAAATAACGGAACAAAAAAGGATCTCCTTCTCCAAGTGGAGGAGATACTACGAGGAAAAATATTTACCTCGCGATAACCAACCTTTGAACCACTACATTATCGCCAGTCTTCACCTTTACAAAATAGATTCCCTGCGGATAACGTGAAAGATCAAAAAGATTTTCCTTCTCCCCCTTGGCCGTTGTGGTAAGAAATACGCTACCAGTCAGATCAAGAATACTGATTTCCAATGTTTGACTGGCATATCCTTCAGACGTGATACTGAATGTTCCTTTTGATGGATTAGGAAAAATCCTGATTTGTCTGTCAGTAATCTCTTGCACGGAAACGCCCTTTCCTCTCTGCACCACCGCAACTGAATATGAAGGTAATCCACCAACAGTAATGATGATATTGGCAGTTCTGGAAGCGGTTGTGGGGTTCTCAGTAAACACAGCAATGATTTCACCAGTTCCATCTCCTGAAGGGGTTACGGTACACCATGAAGCATCGCTTGAAGAAGTCCATCTGGTATTAGAAGTTACTGTAAAATTTGTACTTCCGGCAATCGGGGTAACATTCTGTGAAGGTGGCGAAACATTCAGTGTATTGGAGGAAGTTCCTGTAATTTCAATATCATCGAGACAAACTCCAAAACCATATTTTGCATTTCCTTCAAATGCCAGTTGGAATTGTGAAGAAACTGTGGTTAAAGGGATGGTTTCTTCTGTCCAGCTATCAACTGAATTTACGAAAGCCTGAAGCAGGATCCAGATTCCCTCCGGGTTGTTGCGGTAATACACCTTCAATTCATCCTGTTTCGAAGCCCAAATCTTCATACAAAGCCAGAATTTCAGCTGAACATCTGTGTATCCGGAGAGATCCAAAACCGGAGTAAAAAAAGAATTCAGATTGCTGCCAGAAGTCAGGTCTTTCAACAATGCATTTCTGGTTCCAGAATGAGCGTTTGCCGGGAATCCATGTCCGGGATTAGGACCATTACCTGTGATGAAAACCCATGCCGGATCAGCATTTGATTGTGTCCAGCAATTCAGTGTATCAGAAGATTCCTCGAAGTTTTCTGTAAATGGTAAACCTTTGACGGCATCACAAAAAGTGGTTGCGTTGTTGAATGCGCCGGGAGAATATTCCGTGTCAGCAGTTACTGACCAGGCAGTATAGTAATAAGTTGTATTCGTATTCAGTCCGGTATGATTGTAAAGTGTATCTTCATCATTGTAAATAACCGTTCCGCCACCGGGAATAGAAGTACCGGGAGGGTAATTTATTCCGTTGTCCGGGAAACCAAAAACGGGTGTCAGGCTATAAGCTAACATAACCTTGTCTCCAGAGTTGTTCTTTTTCCAGTTCAGATTATTCTGCGAAGTGCCTACTGCCGCAGCAGTAAAAGGAGAAGGATCATGGATCGTTGAAAGGTTGACGGTAAAGAAAATAGAATCCCCGGCTGAGGTTACTTTCGAAATACTTAATCCTCCCGGCGAGCCATCCTGAAGAAAAGGAGCCGGATTGGTACGATCATTAATTGCAGTTCTTCCTGATTCTGATGAAAAGTAAGCTATGCTGGGGTTTCCGTTAGAAGTTTTCGTACCTCCTGGTCTATATATATAAACCTCATCAGGTGGGCCACTTGCATTTCCATTTTCAGCCGGATCAATCCGGTAAACCAGCAACCCTGAGCCGGGGAGATTCCCCTCGAAAATTCCGGCTTTCTTGCGATATTCTACCACGAAAAATTGATCAGGGTCATTGGGTGATGCAATCTGATAGCAGTTATTTACCGGAGAAGACAACGGTTTTAATGAATATATCCCGGATTTTGTTATCGAAGGAATTGATGTGATCCAGGAACTGTTTGCATATTTCCATTTCATGAATGCTCCCATATGCCCACGCCCACTTTCCATGAGATCCCAATCCCCGACAGGAGATAATCCATCATACGAATAATGATATAAATCCGGCGACCCTAAAGCATGATACATCTCATGGCATAAGGTATTTACATCAACCTGGGTTTGGGGCTGAAAAGTATAATCGTAAACCCGTTTCCCGTTAATGAATACATTTAAACTATAGAGAGCCCAACGATGTGCCCAAAGTAAATCTGCCCATGCTCCGTTGCTGCCTTCTATGATAAAACATACATTATCTACTTTTCCGTCATCATCACCGTCGATATTTAGTCCCTCAGGAACAGGAGAATTTGCATTAATCCATGCAACAGCATCCCGCAATAAAGAATGTTCTCTGCTTGTCCTTTCATCTCCACTATTATAACCACCAGGATTGGTTGTAGCATTATAAGGTTGAAAATAGTTCCGATTATGCGAATCCTGGTAAGAAAGATTTGTGGTCATCGGGCAATCCGGGTAGTGTGTACTGCTTATTGAAAATGTGTTGTATGAAACTTCCGTATAATACGATTTCAGTGAGTTTCCTGTGGAAGGATTAAATTTGTTGTCGAATATCTGGCGTGTGGTAGTAAATTCAGGATCATCATTAAAGTGAATGTAGATGACAATGTTGTTCAACGTCCCAAGATGTGGAGCTGTTACAGATTTATCAACATTTACGGAATAGAACGCCTTACGTTTGTTATATTCTTTCAAGGAAATTTTAGCCCATTTTGATAAACCCTCTTTGGCAGGATCAGTTTTATTTACCAGGTAAAAAGTCGGTACAACAATCTCACCGGATGTTTTTCCATAATAAAAATACCCATCATCTGCCTGGATAATGGTATATCCGTTCTTGTCGTGTAACCAGTTGAAATATTCATCGCCTGAAACAAAACACGAAATTGCAGTTCCATCAGGCTGAACAACTTGATATGGCTGAAAGCGGAAATATGCGGCATTAGCAATGAAAGTACTGGAAATCAGTAAAAAAAACGTCAATAGAACCTTGTTTTTCATAATTTACTCCTTCAATTGATTAGAATCAGCTACCATCTGGAATTTTAACCGAAATACTCATTCTGTGATTTTCCGGCAACATTTCAAATGCTGTCAACAGGCAAATGAACTGTGTTATTTAATGATGATGAGTTTTCGGCTCAACGTAATCTGGTCTGTTACTATGGTGATATGATATGTTCCTTGGGCTGCGAAAGAAAGATCAATATGGTATTCTTTCTCCCCTTTACAAAGTTTTTTCAGGATGGTCTGACCCTGAATATTCTGAACAGAAACATCCATCAAACTTTGATTTCCATCTGCTGCCGTAATCGTGAAGATTCCATTGGTAGGATTGGGAAAAATCCTCAATTCTCCTCCATGAATATCCTGAATGGCAACAGTTCCTTCTTGGTTCACAGTAACAATCTGGGGATTAATTCCAGCAACAGTAACCAGAATATTTGCAGTCCTTGGATTTGCAACTCCATTTTCTGTATAGTCAGCGGTTAGCAGTCCGGATCCACTTCCTGAAGGTGTCACAGTACACCAGATAGCATCACTTGAGGCAGTCCAGCCAGAATTGGTTGTAACGGTAAAGTCAGTAGTTCCGGCATGGTAAGTAACTTCACGGCTGAGAGGAGTGACACTTAATGTTGGAGCAATTCCAGCTTGCGTTACGGTGACCGTTTGAGGAGTCAACCCGGGAACACTGACTGTAATAACCGCAATACGAGAGTCTATTGAAGTATTTTCAAGATAAGTGGCTATAATTGTTCCATTACCTGATCCAGAAGGTGTTACTGTACACCAGATAGCATCTGAAGTAGCAGTCCAAAAGTTGTTCGTGGTTATTGTAAAGTCAGTGGTACCTGCAGGTGCAGTAACATTCTGATTAGAAGGCAGGATAGAAAGCGTTGGTGCTGCTCCGGATTGTGTTACAGTAACGGTTTGCGTTGGTAACCCGGTAGCTGATACGGTGATTGTAGCAATCCTCGCTGTGATTAATGTATTCTCCTGGTAGTTGGCTGTGAGCGTTCCACTTCCGGTACCTGAAGGAGTGACTGCACACCAGGTTTGATCGCTGATCGCTGTCCAGTTAGCAGTCGAGGTCACTGTAAATGTCGTTGTCCCGGCAGGAGCAGGCACATTCTGGTTATTCGGAGTGACAGCAAGTGATGGAGCTGATCCAATTTGCGAAACAGTAACATTTATCGGCGACAGACCTGCAACAGTAACAGCCAGCGTTGCAACCCGGCTGACAGTAGTCGGATTTTGTGTATAGGTGGCAGTTATAGTTCCATCGCCAGTTCCTGAAGGAGTAACAGTACACCATATCTGATCACTGATCACTGTCCAATATGAGTTTGAAAGTACAGAAAATAAAGTTGATCCAGCTACTGCAGTGACATTCTGGTTGAGAGGAGTTACATTCAGCGTTGGAGATCCCATCGTTCCTGTGACCTGAACATCATCGATACAAACTCCGTAACCATATTTCGCATTCCCTTCAAAAGCTACCTGATAATAGGCTCCTGTACCAGGAAGAGGCAGTGTTTCCTGCGTCCAGGTAATAATACTTGTCAGGTAAGATTGCAAAAGAGTCCAGGCGCCACCACTGCTGTTTTTGTAATAAATCTTTAGTTCATCCTGATCTCCGGCCCATACTTGCTGTGTGTGCCAGAAGCTTAACTGTACATTGGTAAACCCTGTAAAATCGAAAACCGGAGTAATCAGTTTATTGGTATTTGCTGCAGAAGTATTATCCTTCAAACAGGCATCCCTTGATCCAGCATGTGCAGCTGATGGGTTGGAACCTCCATTACCTGTAACAAACTGCCATGCCGGGTCAGAATTCTCTTCAGTCCAGCAATTGGGTCTGGTTGAATTTAATTCAAATCCTTCATTGAAAGGAAGGAGCGTAATAATTCCACAGGCCGAAGTAAACTGCAGATCATTTCCGTAATATGTAACCGCATTTACATTGGTTGCGTACGCTCTGATATGATATACAGTGTTGGCAGACAACCCTGTGATCAAACTCGTAAAAATCCCCATTCCGGCTCCATCTACCGTGTGATTCGGGCCAATGATGGTCGGATTTGCAGTAGTACTCCAGCAAACTCCCCGGGCATTAACAGTAACTCCACCATCGGAAGTTACATTGCCTCCTGAAGTTGCAGAGAATGAAGTAATTGCGGTTGCAGCCGTTGATATTACTGTGGCTCCGCCAGGTGTAAAAGTGAGGTCATTGCCATTGGTTGTTCCTTGACTATTAACCCCTGTCAATCTGAAATGATAGGTTGTTCCGGTTGCAAGTGCAGTAAGCGGTAAACTCACAGGAATTGCCGCTGTACCCGACCCTGCAGAAATGGGAGTGGATGAATTTCCATAGCTTGTTGATGTTCCCCATTCAAAATGATACATCGTAGCAAGGGTGTTGGGATTTACGGTTCCATTTAATATAGCAGATGTAACCGTGACTGATGTCGCAGCGGTGGTTGCTACAATCGGAACAAAAGCATTGGGATCCCATCCATCCAGCGTATTTCCGGAAACATTTGTGGGATCTAACCATTCTTTCAACCGTGCTGAAGAAGATGACCCATAATCCCATGACATGGAGAACTTTCCGTATTCATCAGATAAATCTGACCCGCCACAGGCAGATGGACCACCATGTAACTGACCAATGATGTGATGATTCTGGTCAAACATCGGAGATCCGGAAGAACCTGGTTCAGTCACCCCGTCGCTCCAGCTTACTTTCCAATGTGAATCAGGCGGGGTTCCGCCCCATGTGTCTGATGTAAAGGGCGTTACGGAGTAGGAAATCTTTTTTATATCTCCATCTGGATGATGAATTCCGGCTCCTGAAGTTGCAGCAACATTTTCCCTGTTCCAGCCCGCATAGTAGACACCATAAAGAGCTGGTGGGGTAGAATTCATTTGAACCAGGCAAAAATCAGAACTGGCATTCCTTGCTTTTAAAGTAGCACCTGAAATAGCGTCATAGGGTGGTGAAGAGCTTGGATTAGTACAGGTGGGACTTTGCCAGTTAAACCAGAAAACCCATGAAGAAGGATCGCTGTAACAATGATTTGCAGTCAAAATATAAGGTATTCCATCCTGGCTTGTGTTGTTAACGATTGCGCCTGAACAAAAACCGCTTCCACCGGAAACCAGCATACAGGCCGATTTAACCTGGTTTTCCCAACCGGCTGCTTCCGGGCATGTAACATTATTATTACAGGAACCTGAAGTGCCAAAATTTTTCGCATATTCAAACCCATCGCGATATCCATGTGTGACACGGTATAAGTTAAGTTCACCATAAAAGGCAGGATTAGCCGGTTCGTAGTATTCAATGGCGATTTCTTCTCCCCTCACAAGTGTGGTTGCAAAAACCCTGTCTGCCTGGTTATTAAAATCAGTAAAAGCGCCAATTACCTGAGATTTATCAGCATTGTAGACAAATAATGTAGCTCCGGGAGGCAAACGATAATTGTCAAATGTCAGATTGATGGAGTAGGCTCCCTGACACCTGATTCCAAGTCTCCACAATTTATCACCTTTCGGTAAAAGATCCCATGTTCCGGAATTGTTCAGATTAAAATTCACATAAAGGTTTTCTCCAAATCTCCATGGGATATCTTTGTTTTGATCGTTTAGCGAATCTTCTGCCATGAGTCTTTGAAGATCAACTTTCGGCATCTGTTCAACAATCAGAGTACTTTTAACAAGTTGAGGATTCTGAAAACTTACAGGTGATCCTCCCTGATTGATCTGCGAAAAGCTTATTAACGTGAATGTTGATAAGATGAAAACTAAGAGAACAGAATAAAGTTTTTTCATTTGGTTTGGGTTTTAATACTGAGTTTCATTTTCCTGAATGCTGTAATTACTGGTAAATTATTTACAAAAATATACTTGCTATTTTATTAATATTCAAAGTTTTATATTGATTTTTCAAATCTTCAAAGTCCATCATAAAACATTGTAGCTAAGAAGAGTAGAGCGATGCAAAGGTACCATTAATTTCTGATCTATTAAGACATTAGAGTGTCTAATTAGTTGCCTCGAAGATTTATTTGTCTGCCTTGTCAGAATGAAAAAATTCATGTAGGTTTGTTTTTATGTTTGACTCAAAACGCCAGATTCACTTTTAACATGGAAAATAATAAACATCAGCGTCCTACATGGGATGAATATTTCATGGAACTTGCAATAACTGTTGCAAAACGCGCAACCTGCGACAGAGGCCGCAGTGGTTGTGTGATAACCCGCGATAAGCAGATTCTCGTTACAGGTTATGTTGGTTCACCCAGAGGACTGCCACATTGTGATGAAGTCGGGCACCTGATGAAGAAAGTGGAGCATGAAGATGGCCGTGTCTCGCAACATTGCATGCGGACCGTTCATGCAGAACAAAATGCCATCTGCCAGGCTGCCCGTCTGGGCATTTCTCTTACCGGTGCAACCCTTTACTGTCGGATGACGCCTTGCCGTACCTGCGCCATGCTCATCATTAACTGCGGAATCATCCGTGTTGTTTGTGAACGGAAATACCACGATGGAAAAGAATCTGAGGAAATGTTCAGGTTGGGAGGAATTCAACTTGAATATGTGAATGATGAAATACAGGAATATGAGAGGCAGTGAAAAATCAGATAATCTTTTTCAGAAGTTCAGTAAAATTTACCAGTCCAGTGACCTGAAGAATTGTAAGTATAACTGAAGCGACAATCACTGCCCGAATGAACCCTGCTCCTTTTTTTACTGCAAAATAAGACGCCAGAAGTGCGCCAATGATACTGCCTGCCGAGAGGATCAGCCCGTACAGATAGTCGATTTTTCCATCAATTACAAACACAAGCAAAGCAAAAATAGCATAGAAAAAAACGATCAGGTTTTTTATTGCGTTGGCTTTTACGAGATCATATCCAACACCAAGAACCAATGACATCAGCATGAAATATCCTACCCCAACCTGGATAAAACCACCATATAATCCTACCAGAAAAAAGATTATCAGCTGCCACCATTTTGTCTTTTTGGAAAGCAGGTCAGGCTTTTCTTTCAACCACTTATCAGGCTTATAAAACAGGAAGAAAACCATCACGACCATAGCAATCGACATGGCGATTTCAATCACATTCTTATCTACATCAACTGCAAGGCTGGCACCTATCACAGCTCCAATGGTAGCCGGTATAGCCAATATAAACGGTTTCCAGGAGTCAAACATTTTCTGCCTTGTAAAACTGCCTACCGAAGAAAAGGTTTGAAAAAAGATGCTGATCCTGTTTGTTCCATTGGCAATGTTGGCCGGTAATCCCAATATGATAAGCAGCGAAAGACTTATGATCGATCCTCCTCCCGATAAGGTATTGATAAACCCAACGATGATTCCGGCTACTACGAGAACGACGACTACAATCCAGGACATTAAACAAACTGTTTATGCAAAATTAATAATTGGTAAGGTTTATACTAGAATATTTAGCTGAATCCAAACAGTAACGATTTACGATTGGACGATTTACGAGTTACGATTAAATTGTGAGAATGACGATTTAATGAAGAATCAAAAATCGTAAATCACATTCGTAAATCGTAAATCGTCCAATCGTAAATTATCAACAAACAGGATTCAACAAATGATACTAATCATTCCCTAATCTGCTGTGTTTTCTTCCAAATGTAAAATAAATTACCAATCCAATGACAAGCCAGATCAGAAATCTTAACCAGTTGGTGATGCCCAATTGAGCCATCAGGTAAAAATTCGTCAGTAAACCTAACACAGGAATCAATGAAAACTCTTTCCAGATGCTGACAATGGTTAAGATTAAGGCCACAATTGCAAAGAGAATGAGTGGAAATTCCAGGTTGATGTATTGAAAGAATCCAGATGACGGATTTACAATTGCGTTCAGTTCCGGAGGATCCCATAAATATAGTACCAGGAATACTCCAGCCCAGATGAGTGGCAAAAAGTACCGACTATTGTAGTAAGGAACACGAAATAGCCCTTTCTCCTTATCTGCAACATCATCTTTGCCCCGTGTATCAAGAACCAGAACACCTCCTGATACAAGGACAAAAGCAAACAAGGTTCCAATGCTTGTCAGGTCTGTGACTTCAGTAAGATTCATAAACAGCGAAGGAACCGCTACCAGGATACCGGTGATAATGGTTGAAAAAGCCGGAGTTTTGTATTTGACATGTAACTTTGAAAATATCTTAGGAAGCAGCCCGTCACGGCTCATACTCATCCATATCCGGGGTTGTCCGACCTGAAAAACCAGCATCACGCTAGCCATGGCGATGACAGCACTGAGGGCAATTATCCCGGATAATTTGGTCAGATGAAGCTTCTGGAAGGCATAGGCCAATGGATCGCCTACTGCAAGCTCGCTGTAATGAACCAGCCCTGTCAGGACGATGCTTATGAGAATATACAATACCGTGGTGATGACCAATGCATATATCATAGAGCGGGGAAGGTCCTTTTTGGGGTTTTTGCATTCTTCCGCAGTCGTAGAAATTGCATCAAAACCAATATAGGCAAAGAAAACACCTGCAACACCTTTCAGTACTCCACCAATACCATTTGGTGCAAACGGACTCCAGTTTTTTGGGTCAACATAAAATGAACCGACACCTATGATCACCAATAAAATTGAAATTTTCAGCAGGACCATTGTATTGCTCGCCAGTTTTGTCTCATAGATGCCTCTGTAGACCAGATAAGTTATAAATACAGTGATCCCGAATGCAGGAATATCAGCAATGATGCGTAATCCACCAATATGAGGTGCATGCATCCAGGCATGATACGCTTCCTGCAAGCCACCGGACAGATCCGACAAGGATGTTCCATGCATGATCGCAGATAATGCAGTATGGTAGCCACGTGCAGCGCTGAGGTAGTCAATGCTCAGGTATTCCGGAAAGTGAATTCCAATACCCCCGAGTAATCCGGTAAAATAATCCGACCATGAAATTGCAACAGCAATGTTCCCGACCGCATATTCCATGATCAGGTCCCAACCGATGATCCATGCAATCAGTTCTCCAAAACTGGCATATGCATAAGTGTATGCACTTCCGCTGATCGGGATCCGGGAGGCAAACTGGGCATAACACATGGCGGAGAAACCACAAGCGATGGCCGTAAAAACAAAAAGAAGGGAAACCGCCGGACCTCCGCTTGCTGCCGCATTACCGATTGTACTGAAAATTCCTGCACCAACGATGGCTGCAATCCCAAGTCCGGTCAGATCCCAGACATTCAGACTTTTTCTGAGCTGTGTTGTTTCCCCCAGATGCAGCGAAGCATCCCGTAGGATCTTTTCAATGGACTTTTTGCGGAAGAGGTTCTGGTACCCCACTCAGGAGAAAATTTACGTAAAAGTATTAAGATTTTGCAAGCGAAAATCTGGCTATAGTTTTTTAGATCATTGCAAGATTACATAAAAATGTTTTCTTTTTCACCACAATAGACACATTAGAACACAATAGGAAATCAGATGTTGACAAATTTATTGCATCATGAGACGAATAAGGAATTCTTAGAAAATCAACAAAAAAATCTCAGACTGACTAAAACAATACAGTACGAAATATTTATAATAGTTTCATAAGAATACTAATGTGACCTAATGTGTCTGATGTGGTTAATTCTTTTTGTTGCAGCAAGTGCGGTTGAAGCGATGTGAAGATTTGCTTTACTTTCCTTAAAAATTTATAAAACCAAATCCAAAGACAGAAAAAATAAAACTAAAGTTCTGTATCTTAGTACAAAAATTCAACAATGAAAATCGCAATATTCGGAGCTACCGGTCGTACCGGATTACTGACAATGTACCAGGCATTGGACAAAGGACATACCGTCACTGCATTTGCCAGGAACCCGGAGAAGTTGGCAATAAGTCATAAAAATATCAGGGTCGTTCAGGGTGATCTTCTTGACTACAAAAAAGTCAAAGCAGCTATTGAAGGACAGGATGCCGTGATCTGTGCACTGGGCGTAGAATCCAGAAAGCCAACCACAGTACTTTCTGAGGGAACAAAAAATATTCTTCTTGCCATGGAGGAGTGTCGTGTAAATCGGTTCATCTGTATGTCTTCCGCAGGTATTTTGGGGAATGATGCAGGATTTCTCTTCGGAAAAATCATCATCCCTTTGGTGCTTAAAGAAGTCTTTAAAGATAAAATAAGACAGATGAAGATCATCCAGGATTCATCGCCCGACTGGGTGATCATTCGTCCTTCTGGTCTTACCGACTCACCAAAGACAGGCAAATATAAGATTACTTTGGATGCACCCTTGTCCCGTTCTGTTCCAAGGGCAGATGTGGCAGATTTTATGCTGAAGTTGCTGACGGATAAGCAATATGACAGGCAGATGCCTGCGATTTCAAGTTAAATATTTATAGTGTCAGAGAGCATCCTTTTTACAGTGGTATAAATCCCATCTGTATCATAACCACATTCATGATGCAATTCAGCAATGGTTCCATGTTCAATGAAAGAATCGGGAACTCCCAGCCGTTTGATCTGTGCTGAATATCCATTTTCTGACATAAATTCGATCACAGCACTTCCAAGACCACCAATAATCGTTCCATCTTCAACAGTAACAATGGTATTGAACTGTTTGAAAACTTCATGCAAGAGATCTTTATCGATGGGTTTCAGGAATCGAAGATCATATAAGGCAACTGAAATTCCTTCCAGGTCAAGCAGTTCACAAACTTTTTGTGCTTCATTACCAATTGTTCCTATGGTTATGATCGCTGCATCCTTTCCTTCCCTTATAATTCGTCCCTTTCCAATGGGCAGCTCATGAAAAGGAGTTTTCCATTTTGGTTTTACGCCTCTTCCCCTCGGATACCTGATGGAAAATGGACCTTTCCCTTCAAGCTGGGCAGTAAACATCATATTGCGGAGTTCTTCCTCATTCATGGGAGCTGCAACAGTCATATTTGGAATACAACGCAAGTAAGCAAGATCGAAAACCCCGTGATGTGTAGGACCATCCTCTCCCACCAACCCGGCACGATCCAGGCAAAAAACAACCGGTAACTTCTGTAATGCCACATCATGGATGATCTGGTCGTAAGCACGTTGCAGAAAAGTCGAATAAATATTGCAAAACGGAATACATCCGGAGGCAGCAAGCCCGGCAGAAAAAGTGACCGCATGTTGTTCTGCAATGCCAACATCAAAAGCCCTTTCCGGCATTTTCTGCATCATCATGTTCAGGGAGCAACCGGTGGCCATCGCCGGAGTAATTCCTATGATCTTATGATTCTTTTCAGCCAATTCAATGATGGTTCTTCCAAATACCGTCTGGTATTTAGGAGCTTGCCCCTGACATTTATCTTCCTGTATCTCACCTGTTTTCTTATCGAAAACTCCTGGTGCATGGTACACGGTCTGATCCTTTTCTGCAAATGGGTACCCTTTACCTTTTACAGTGATCAGGTGAAGCAGTTTAGGTCCGCGGATCTCTTTCATGTCGTTTAAGAGCTTCACTAACCGAATCACATCATTTCCATCTACGGGACCAAAATACCGCAAATTAAAAGACTCAAAAAGGTTACTCCGTTGAAGAATAGTAGATTTCAATGCATTCCCAAGCTGTTTTACAATTGCACGCGAATTCTTTCCATATTTCGTACCTCCTCCAAGTAAAAGCCAGATCTTGTCCCTTATTTTATTATAGGTACGGGAAGTCACAATATTTGCAAGATAATCTTTGATGGCTCCGACATTCCGGTCAATGGCAATTCCATTATCGTTGAGGATGACCAGAAGATTGGCGTTTGAAACTCCTGCATTGTTCATTGCCTCCATGGCCATTCCTCCGGTTATTGCTCCGTCACCGATAATGGCAACATGGTGGCGGTTCACCTCCTTATTTAAGTTGGCGGCAACACCCATCCCCAGAGCGGCAGAGATTGAAGTAGAAGAATGTCCTGCACCAAAAGCATCATATTCACTTTCAGACACTCTTGGAAATCCACTCACACCTTTGTACATCCGGTTTGTATGAAACGTATTTTTTCTTCCCGTCAGGATCTTGTGTGCATAAGCCTGATGACCTACATCCCAGATCAGCTTATCATACGGAGTATCAAAAACATAATGAAGCGCAACTGCTAACTCAACTGTTCCAAGGCTGGCTCCAAGATGTCCGGGTTGTACAGAGACAACATCGATGATAAACTGGCGAATCTCTTCACAAAGTCTCGGAAGATCTTCGCCTTTCAGTTTTTTCAGGTCGGAAGGATATGTTATTGTGGCTAAGAGTTCACCAATTTTTGGAGTCATTGGTCAGCGAATATGGTCGGTAAATTTATGAAAAAAGCAGAAATCCGGAATTGTTGGAAGTGGAAAATTAAAAAAAATTATACATACGATTAAAGCAATCCGAGATCTAATAAGGCTGCCTGGGAAATTCTTTCCTGGTCCCAGGGCGGATCAAAAACCAATTCCACGACAACATCTTTGACACCATCTACCATCTTAACCGCATCCCTCACGATACCAGGCATATCTTCAGCCACCGGGCAGTTCGGTGCAGTCAAGGTCATCCTGATCAACACATTTGACTTATTATCGATGTTGATTTCGTAGACTAACCCCAGATCATAAATATTAACGGGGATTTCCGGGTCATAAACTTGTTTGAGCGCATTGATGATGCCCGACTCCAGCATCTTCACCTGATTTTCCATTATTGATTTTCCTTCATTTATGCGACAAAGATAGGTTTTTCCGGGGGACTGTTGTTTTATTAACATTATGCTGTTTGAAAAACGATAGTCTTCAGCGAAAAACTACCCTTTTTATTTTAGAAATTTGATTTTGGAACGTTTTTTGCATATAGTCTGTATTATGCCGAAAAACAATGGAGGATTTACTCTGTATTCTGTATCAAATAATATATTTACCCTATTCTTTTTCAAGCTGTTATACACCTAATACCTATGAAAAAATGTATACTTTTTGTCATTGCAATAATGCTCACAATATTAAGCGGTTTCGCGCAAAACCTCGTTCTTTGGGATTCTGTTGCTCATTTCCTTCCACCAGATACCAACCTTATCAGGTCGGGTGCTCTGGATAATGAGAAAGAATTATGCAAATACCTGGCAATAAAAAACAATTCATCAGCTCCAATTCCAGTCTGTGTTAAAAAAGTAATTTTAGACACAACTCCCGGATCGAAAAACTATTTGTGTTGGACAAGATGTTATCCGGATTATATTTATGCACCTGTCGACACGGTCATGCTGGGCTCCCAGAAGACGGATAACTACCATTTTGTGGGTCATTACAGACCCATGGAAAAACACGGGACTTCAACAATCAGATACGTATTTTACAACAAGTTCGATCACAGCGATTCTGTTAGTGTGAGAATTACATATAATCCAACAGGAATGGGTATTCCTGATGCAATCATGGCAAAAAATTTCATCTCCGCAACACCAAACCCTGCCAATGAAGAGATTAAATTCAACTATACGATAACCCCAGGAACTACTGGGAAAATCATTATCCTTCAAATTACAGGAGCCGTTATTTCCGAAACTCAGGTTCAGGGAACACATGGGAGTATAACACTTGATTCAAGTGAGATGAAAGACGGGTTATATTTTTACTATCTGATGGTTGACAGGAATGTTTGTTCCGCCAAGAAACTGGTGATACGCCACTAATATCAGGATCTCGTTTTCCATGCAGATATTTGATTTTCATATTTACTGATCAATAAAAGCCAACTTTATGAAAAAAGCAATCGTGAGTTTACTGGTGATTTGTTTTCTGGCACCTTCATTTACAACACAAGCCCAGAATTCCAGGAATATCGTCATTGAATATACCACAAGCACACAATGTGGAGGATGCCCTTGCCTGGACTCTGTTCTTCAACAGGTGGTTCTCGTCAGGCATCCGCAAACAATTGTCCTTGCCTGCCATACAGCCTGGTCACATTTTGGCAATTACCATGGGCAGGCAGTATCTGATTCACTGAACAGCGCCGGAGGAGATCCTTCAGCCTGTATTGACAGAACTGTTTACAATGTTGAGGGATTCAACGCTTTCGTGGATTCCGTTGATGCCAGATACGCTGCAGCTTTTGAGTCTCCTGTGAAGTTGGAAATTGCTGCCAAAAGTTATAACAGGGCAACCAGGGTTCTTACAATAGAAGTGGATGCAGAGTCGGTTTCCGACACCCTTAACGGGCTATATAGAATCAGCTTCGTTATTGTTGAAGGCAACATAATGTTTCAACAATCCGCACATCCCCCTTGTACCGGTGGGCCGAATTATATCCATTTTGATGTCGTGAGAAATATGGTAAATGATGTTTATGGCGATACGGTCATCAATGGGGACTGGCCTCGTGGTTTTACATATCACAAAACTTTTTCAACAGTCATTGATGATGCATGGGTTGCTGACAATTCTGATTTTATCGTTTATATCTTTAAACAGAAACCCGGACCTTTGCGCAAGATCTTTGATTATCGCATTCAGCAGGGTGTAAGGTTTCCTGTTGCGCATGGAGTTGGAACCGAGGAAATAAATGGAGTCTTTTCTTCTATTATGAACATCTTCCCGAATCCGGCTTCATCAATTACAAATATTCACTTTAGCATCCGACAGGAAACCACAGCTGTCTTAAAAATATTCAGTCTGGAAGGAAAAGAGGTCAGAAGCCTTGTGAATGCTGTATTTCAGAAAGGGGAATATAACTTTGAGTTGAATACCGAAGGCTTGCAAAAGGGTATTTATCAATGCATCATGAAAACTGATGATGGAATTGATGTTAAAAAGCTGGTAATCTTATAGGTTTATTCAGAGACACGATTAAATTTACGATTGGACGATTTACGATTATTTCCTAAGCTTCTCTTAAGGCAAGGATTTCATTCGTAACTCGTAAATCGTCCAATCGTAAATAATACACGGTCGATCTTTTTATCAACTGGTAATTAAACAGTTTTGACCTGATTTTTTTTACGTTTCCGCTCTGTTTCATCAAGGATTATCTTCCGGATCCTGATGGATTTGGGGGTCACTTCCACATACTCATCACCTTTTATATACTCCATGGCTTCCTCCAGTGAGAATTTTATTGCAGGAACAATCACTGCTTTATCATCTGATCCGGAAGCCCTGACATTGCTCAATTTTTTGGTTTTGGTAAGGTTGATAACCATATCGTCGCTGCGCGTACTTTCGCCAATAACCTGACCCACATAGATGTTATCGTTCGGTTCAACAAAGAACTTTCCGCGATCCTGCAGTTTATCAATTGAATATGTAATGGCAAGGCCGGTTTCCATAGCGATAAGCGAACCATTGTTACGTCCCGGCAAATCTCCTTTCCATGGTTCATAGGATTTGAACCGGTGTGAAATAACCGCTTCTCCTTCAGTTGAAGTAAGAATGGGGTTTCGCAGCCCAATCAATCCCCGGGCCGGAATAGTAAATTCAAGGATGATCCGGTCGCGTTTGTTCTCAATATGAGTAATTTCACCTCTTCGCCGGGTTACAATTTCAATGACCTTACCAGAAAAGGCTTCCGGAACAGCCACTCTAAGTACTTCCAGCGGTTCATATTTTTGCCCATCGATTTCCCTCGTAAGAATTTGCGGCTGACCAAGTTGAAATTCGTAACCTTCCCGACGCATGGTCTCAACCAGGATGGCAAGATGCAAAATACCCCTGCCAAAAACGTTGAATTTCTCCGGAGTTTCAGTCTCCTCCACTCTTAATGCAAGGTTTTTTTCGGTTTCCTTAAAAAGCCGTTCCCGGATATGCCGTGAAGTAACGAATGTTCCTTCCCTACCGCAAAACGGCGAAGTGTTGATCGTAAAAACCATACTCATAGTCGGCTCATCCAGTTTAATCGGTTTCAAACCTTCAGGATTTTCCAGGTCGGCGATGGTATCCCCGATATCAAAATTTTCAGGACCGAGCACTGCACAAATTTCTCCGGCTTTTATTTCTGATTTGATTTTTTCCTTGCTAAGGCCTTCGAAAACGTAAAGTTCCTTTACAACCGATTTAGTTATGGTTCCATCGTTCTTCACAAGAGAAACCTGCATCCCGGCTTTTATCGATCCACGGGTAATTCGTCCGACAGCAATCCGCCCGACATAAGAAGAATAATCCAAAGAACTTATTTGCATCTGAAGCGTTCCTTCAAGAGGTTCAGGCCCCGGAATGTGTTTAATAATGACATCCAGTAAATAGCTGACATCAGTCGTCGGCGTTGTCCAGTCTTCCGACATCCACCCTTGTTTGGAAGAGCCATAAACAGTGGGGAAATTCAACTGGTCTTCACTTGCATCCAGGCTGAACATAAGTTCAAACATCGCTTCATTCACTTCATCAGGCAGACAGTTTGGTTTATCTACTTTGTTGACTACAACTATAGGTTTCTTTCCCAGTTCAAGCGCTTTTTGTAATACAAAACGGGTTTGTGGCATCGGGCCTTCCAAAGCATCCACGAGGATGAGAACACCATCGGCCATGTTCAGCACGCGTTCAACCTCTCCACTGAAATCGGAGTGGCCGGGAGTATCAATGAGGTTAATTTTTATTCCTTTGTACCGGACAGAGATATTTTTCGACAAGATGGTGATTCCACGTTCACGTTCAAGATCATTCGAATCAAGGATCAGGTCAACAACATCCTCATTTTCCCGAAAAAGTTTAACCTGATGGATGATACGATCGACCAGGGTTGTCTTCCCATGATCGACATGCGCTATAATAGCTATATTTCTGATATTCTGCATATTGTTGGAAAAATTATGTGCTTTTCAAAGAGTTTGCAAAGGTACGCATTTTTACGATGCCTAATTCATTGATTATCATTTCAAAATATTATAGTATCTTTGCAAAATATTAATCCGTGTTTCCGGAGAAGAGATTTTCTTTTATAATTTCCTGATTGCGTCTTCTTAATGCAAGTTTCAGTACCCGCCGAAAGCACATAAAATTATATTTTTATGATTTCATTTGAAGAATTGGGCATTCGCCACGATATTGTGAGTGCTTTGGTGGAACTTGGTTTTGAACATCCTATGCCGGTTCAGGAAAAAGTCATTCCATTATTACTGGAAAAAAATACTGATATTGTTTGCCTGGCTCAGACCGGTACAGGGAAAACTGCTGCTTTTGGATTACCCCTGATCCAGAAAACTGTACTTAATGATCATCACGTCCAGTCGCTGATTTTATGTCCTACCCGCGAACTATGTGTTCAGATTGCCGGGGATCTCAACGATTATGCCCGGAACATAGACGAACTGAAAGTCCTTCCTGTATACGGCGGCAGCAGCATGGAAGTACAATTAAAAGCACTGAAAAAAGGCGTCCATATTGTGGTTGCCACCCCCGGAAGGCTGGTTGACCTTATCGAACGAAGAGCAATAAAACTGAATCTGGTATCGACTGTCGTTCTTGATGAAGCCGACGAAATGCTCAACATGGGATTCCAGGACAGCATTAATTCCATCCTTGCACAATTACCTGAAGAACGCAACACGCTTCTTTTTTCTGCAACCATGCCTCACGAAGTAGCTGTTATCGCCAAGAAGTACATGAATAAACCGATTGACGTGACTGTTGGGGATAAGAACACCGGTGCTGAAAACATCAAGCATCTCTATTATACTGTTCATGCGCGTGACAAATATCTTGCTTTGAAACGTATCGTCGATTTCTTCCCGTCGGTTTACGGAATTATTTTCTGCCGTACACGCCGCGAAACTCAGGAAGTAGCCGACAAGCTGATCCACGATGGATACAATGCAGAGTCATTGCATGGTGATCTTTCTCAGGGTCAGCGTGATATGGTCATGCAGAAGTTCCGCATCCGCCATATCCGATTGCTGGTTGCAACTGATGTAGCCGCCCGTGGAATTGATGTGGATGACCTGACACATATCATCAACTACAACCTGCCCGACGACCTTGATTCATATACTCATCGCAGCGGCAGGACTGGCCGTGCAGGAAAAGCCGGTACTTCCATTGTGCTGATCAACATGAAAGAAAAACACCTGATCAGGCAGATCGAGAAAAAAATTAGTAAACCTTTTGTTTCCGCAAAAGTTCCCGGCGGACGCGAGATCTGCGAAAAACAACTGTTCGCAATGATCGACAAAATGGAAAAAGTAGATATCGAACAGAAAGAGATCGATTCATATTTGCCTGTAATCTACCGGAAATTAGAATGGCTCGACAAAGAAGAGATCATCAAACGATTTGTGGCATTGGAATTCAACCGGTTCCTGGAATATTACCGCAAAGCCAAAGATCTGAATGTACCTGATGAGAAACAATATTCATCTTCCTTCGAACGCGACGGCGATCGTAAAAGAGAACGGAGATCTGACAGAAGTGACCGAAGTGACCGAAGTGACCGAAGTGAAAGGGGTAGCAGCGACAGCAGGGAAGGCAGAAGAAGGACTAAGGATTTTGAAGCCGTCAGTGGCGAAAAAAGAGCTCCGAGAAAACGTACCCGTGACGAAGATGAAGTAGGTTATTCCAGGTTAACGATAAATCTGGGCAAAGGAGATGGAATGAACCCAAGGGCATTGATGGACCTTATCAATGAGTATACACCGGGCAAAAAAATCCCGATCGGAAAGATTGAGCTGAAATGGGATTCCTCGATCTTTGATGTTGGAACCTCCTATGCAAAGACTGTAGTTGAAACTTTGAAGAATGCAGATTTTGAGGGTCAACCTGTTGAGGTGAACTTCGCAAAAGAGGGAGCAGTAAGTAAGGAAGGTCCAAAGAGAGAAACTACAAGGAGAGAAAGCTCAAAAAGGGAAGGTCCTGATCACCGGAAGAAACCTTTTACAAGTTCAAAGAAACCTAAGAAATGGTAGTAATATAAAGTCGAAAGTCGAAAGCCGAAAGTCGAAAGTCGAAAGTCGAAAAGAAACAATATCTGAAGACTGGAAATCTTATACAAAAAAAGAGGGTGTCTCAAAAGTCTGAGGCACCCTTTTTTATTCTGTTCAACGCATCTTCTATGGCAATGGCAGGAAGAAAGTTCCTGAATGAGTTCCTTTTTGCCAATCTACTTTGAAATACTCGGCACAATCACCGATTGGAACCGGCTGATTGTTGCTGTCGTAGCCGTATGTCAGGGTTGCCTTCTTGCTGTCAGAGGGTATCTGATGAATCTTGATCCCTGAAACAGGATTCCAATCGCATGCTGCTTTGATAACAACAGACTGTGTGATCTGTGTATAAAAAGCTTCACCATTCCGGTTGATTCCCCATACGACCAGATTATCGTATCCGTCAGCTGATCCCTGACCATCGATTGTCAATATAAGGCCTCCGGCCAATGTTCCTGTAAAAGTCCTTTGTCTGTTGATGTTCCAAACCCTGGTTGAATTGTCGTCAAATGTAGCCGTTACAGAGCCAACGGCCTTGTGAACAATGTTTGTATAACTGGTTCCCAACTGCCACATATATCCCCCGCTTACATTGGTGAAAACTTTGGTGCCATTTAATGTCAGGGATTTCCCGTTGGATTTCTTTGTAATTGTAAGATTAATAAGCTTTACAGTTGTTGTTGCTCCCGGTGCTCCCCAATGCTGACCAATCTTTTTGGTAATTGAAACCTGACCGGTCCGTGTGCGGTTTCCCGGACAATTATCTCCGTTATAGGTGATGTGATAGGTAATTGAATCACCAGCCACTGTAGCTGAATCTATGGTTGCATTGCATGGCCATAATTCAGTTGACTTATTCTGTCCGCCAGACAAAACATTATTTGCATCATTCAAAGCATCATCCGATATCTGTGTAACGGTTACTTCATCCTTCGATAACTGTTGCAAGGATTGAGTATTCGGGTTCGGGTCAGTGGTCTTGTCTTTTTTGCATCCGGTAAAGGTAAAACCAGTCAGAGCAACTACTAAAATGCCAAGTTTGAAGAAATTTTTTGTTTTCATGAGAGAAATGATTTTGGGTTAATATTACAATAGTTATTTCTGTTCTTTAACATGCGTTTCATTCATTATACACATGAGTGGAGTTTTACCCTTATGGGTTATTGAATTTTTTTGTATTAAAACCAATTCAATTTACGATTGGACGAGTTACGATTTACGATTTAATTGCTTTTTTTCTATTACCTTTTTAAAATTACCTGATTAAGAAAGAAAATTTTATGACTACAGAAGAATTAAAAGAACGCATTAGAAAATTTGGCATTCGTGTTTTTAAGATGTCAGATCATTTACCAAAGTGTTATTCTTCTTTGATAATTTCAAGACAAATAACCAGATCCGCATCTTCAGCAGGAGCAAATTATCGGGCAGCTTGCAGATCTAAATCTTCAAGAGATTTCCTCAATAAGCTCAAAATAGTTGAAGAGGAATTAGATGAAACCGAATATTGGCTTGTAATGATTGAAGAAATGGAATTTCTGTCCACAACACAATTAAATGAACTAAAAAAGGAAGTAAATGAGCTCTTGTCGATAATTGTAAAAAGTTTAAAAACGGTAAAAATCAATCAAAGATTAAACGCAAAGAGTAAGTGAAAGAATTTATTTACGATTGGACGATTTACGAGTTACGAATGAATTAATTGACTTATGATTTACGATTTTTTAATGTTCCTATGAACTAAATTGTCAATCGGAAATCTTCAATTTAATCGTAACTCGTAACTCGTCCAATCGTAAATACCTTTTATGGTGTAACCGGAAACGACAGCTCAGTAACTGCACAAACTCCAAAATACCCGATCGCCCCGCTGCTCAGGTTGGTGAGGACATTGGCAGGTGCAGAGCAGAACAACCCACCCTGCCAGTTGGTCTCAGATAGTAAAGTCCTGATGAAACCTGCATGACCAGACGAAAGCGAATACCTTTTTTCGATGATATGTGTTCCTGCAGGGAATGAGATCTTCTCCATCCCGGGAGCAAAGATCTCACTAACATCCAGTGTAGGTAAGGTGTAGAACAACATCCTCTTCTGACATAAGGAGGAATCGGTCTGCTCATATCCGGCAACTTTCGACCAATCCAGCTGAACTTCCCACATGGCAGGCAGTTCGGTATTGAATGCGCTTGCCACGTAATTGATGTGGAACAGATTGTCGCCATCATTTTTTACATAATGCAAGGGATTGAATACAAGTCCTGGCATCATGGAAGCCTTTGCCGAATAAACCTTCTCCCCGGAGAAGATCAGCAGGGAATAATTCTTCCCGAGGACTGCACTGAAATTGCTGCGGGTCTGGTACAAGCCAGAGCCTGCAGGTATTTCCAGCAGCTCGTACGTTGAATCTTCATTGTTGATGACTACATTGGCTCCACTTACAGGAACGGGGATTTCATTTAACCCGGCCGTCGGATAAGTAATCCTGATCACTTGCCTTTTGGGTTCATCGGTCAATATTCCATCAACAACAATCAACTTGGGAACATTACCGGTAATCGGCCAGTTAGTTTTTTTTACGCAACTGTAAAGCGAAAGAAGAAGCAATATGAACAGGATTCCCTTTTTCATCAGAATTTGAATATATAGTTGATTGATGGAATTATCCCGGCAACAGAGATCATTGTCGGGATAAACTCATTATTGCCATTGATATTTGAAGGAACCACGAAAGTTCCGTCACTGTTCTCCACCCGGTTAAAGTTGACCGAAAACGGATTATTCCTTCCGTAAGCATTATAAAGCGTGAGGATTATACTATGCTGAAACCGGTTCTCCGGTTTGTTAAAGGTATAGGAGGCCGAGATATCCAGGCGGTGATAAACCGGCAGCCGGTCATTGTTCTTGTCACCGTATACAGGTACAGAATACCCGTTGTTGTAATAAAATCCCACAGGCGTCGTAATAGGACCACCGGAAACCAGAATCCAGTTCGCACAGAACGCCCATTTCTTGTGTGTATTGTACGACAATGTGATCGACAGGTCATGTGGCCGGTCATAAAAAGCAGGATAGGTATTTCCGCCATTAACACCCGCTGTCTGAATAAAAACTCTTGAGAAAGTATAAGCGATCCAACCGGTGAATTTGCCTTCAGTCTTCCGGAGTGTCAGCTCAACTCCATAGGACCAGGATTTACCGAACCGAAGCTCGCCTTCGATCAGCGGGTTGTAAAGCATGTTTGCATGATCGGTGTAATCAATGTAATTGTGAAACTGTTTGTAAAATACCTCGGCTGAAACATTCAGTTTCGACCGTAGCACCTGGCGGGCATATCCGAGCACGTACTGGTCTGCTTTCTGCGGCTCAATATTAGGACTGCTTGGCATCCATACCTCCAGCGAAGTGAACGGACTTGTTGAATTGGAAAGCATGTGCATGAACTGTGTTGTCCGGCAATAGCTTGCTTTCAGAACAGAATTGTCATTGAACAAATACTGAACATGAATCCTGGGCTCCGGAGTGAAAAAGGTAGCATAGGTTGCATTCTTCCTTACATTCAGACTATCACTCAACTGGTGGTTTACATCAAAATAATAAACGGTAGTCGGACCAATATCCTGCCACACAGGCAATCTTATTCCGTATCGCACAGAAAGCTTCTTCCAGACCGTCTGTTCATTCGAGACATAGAAATCATACTCCAGAGACCTCGATTCAGGGACTTTGGGAATATTCTCCTGCTCCTCATTCCCGGAGAAATTGACATTCCCGGGATTTGAATGATGCCATCCAACTTCAACTCCAGCTTTAATCGTATTCCGGGGATTGAGATACCAGGTCAGGTCTGACTTTACTGCAAGATTCTCAATGGCCGAATTCCAGTAGTTATTTTCTTCCTTCGAAACGTAGAGGTAATACTGGTAACGGCTATAGTATGCAGTGGTGTTTACAAACAACTTGTTGCTGAATGTATGGTTCCATCTGAAAGTCCCGGCCAGGTTATTCCAACTGATACCATAGGTATGAATGGATGTTTCCAATTGCCTGCTGAAATTATCCTTGCCGTAATAAAAGGTACCAAACAAGCGGTTGTTATCATTGAGTTTAAAGTTCAGCTTTGCATTGAGATCATAAAAGCTGGCATCAAAGGTCGTTTGTGTCTGATTCAGAAATTGGAACCAGTTAAGTGTCGAAACACGGCCAGACACATAAAATGAGCCTTTATCGCGAACAATCGGACCTTCAACCGACAAATTGGAAGCATAAGGGCCGATATTTCCTGAAAATCCGAATCTTTTCAGATTCCCGTTCTTTGCATGGATGTCGATGACAGAGGAAAGCCGGCCGCCGTAATTTGCTGGAAAATCGCCTTTGTAGGCCTCTATATCATTGATTGCATCTGGTGAAAGCACAGAAAAGAAACCAAACAGATGTGAAGGATTATAAATCGGGGCTTCATCCAGCAGGATCAGGTTCTGATCACTGTTTCCTCCCCGGACATAGAAAAGTGAGGAACCATCGCCAAAGGATTTGATCCCCGGGATTGTCTGCAGTGCTTTAATGATATCGAAATCTCCAACAAAACCGGGCATCTGGGTCAGCATCCTGGAAGAAATCCTAAACTGGCTTAATGAGTTATTCAGCACTTCAGTATTGCTGTTTCCGCCATTAATTTCCACTGTAGGAATTTCCAGCCTTGTTTCTTCAAGCTCGATGGAAATTTTTTGATTTCCCTTCAGTTCCAGGTTTCTGATGACCGGTTGATACCCTATAAAAGAGTAATTCATTTGATATTGTCCGGCAGGAATAGAAAGAGAATAATAGCCATAAGCATTGGTTGTCGTTCCGGTCATTGCTCCTTGAGGATAAATATTGGCTCCGATCAAAACTTCTCCGGAGGCCTTGTTTTTTAAATATCCGCTGATGGTAAAATTTTTCTGTCTTTGTATTGAATTACGGTTTTCACCAGGCAATTCAGTAGGATGAAGTTTCAGAATGATCTGATTTTCTACAATAAAATAATCAATGCCATTGGAAACAAAGATATTATCGCATATTTCCCTGATTGATCGTTCTTTGGCTTTTATGGTGATTTTTTTTCCTGCAGGTATCTCACCAGGGTTATAAGAAAAATAGACTTTCCCCAGGTCACTAATCATTTTGATGACTTCTCCGAGAGGCTGGTTATGCAAGTTAAGGCTGATCTTTTTATTCAGATCCTGGGAAACAGCGAATGTTGAAACAAGAAGGAAAACAGGAAGAATGGCAAAACGGTATTTTTGTATCCTGTTCTTCAAGGAGAATAAATCTTGACTAATTACAACCTTTTCCGGATATCTCCGTCCAGGCGCCGTTTTGGGAAATTTTCATATTCAACGTTGCGCTTAGCACATTCAGGACAGATTCAATTGACTGGTTGTCAAAGGTGGCCGTCAGCCTGCATTGTGAAAGTGCGGGATTCGCAATCCTTATCTGTGTATGATAAACTTTGTTTAATGTACCTGTAATTTCATCCAGGCGATCGTTGATGAAAATTAGCTTCCGCGTTTTCCATGATAAATAGTTCGGATCATCATTAACAGCTTTGATAATGCCATGTTTGTCAATAGAAATATCAGCTTTTTCACCCGGAGCCAGGATAACTTTTTCCGGTAAATTGTCATCATAATAAACCGCAACTTGTCCGTTTGTGAGAACAACCTCCATCTTCCCATTGAGTGCATCCGTATTCACATAAAACGAAGTTCCCAGCACCTTGATCCTGACCTTACCTGCGGAGATGATAAACGGCCTGGATTTGTCATGGGTTACTTCAAAATAGGCTTCACCATTAAGGTTAACATCTCTTTCGTGTTTGTTGAAACGTGAGGAATATTCAATGGCCGAACCGGTATTCAGCGTCACTGAAGTGCCATCCGGAAGTTTGCTTTCGAGCATTGCAACACCAGCAGTGATTTTGCTGGTATGCGGACCAATCATGTTCCTGAAGATAAAAAAGGCAGGAATAATTAATAGAATGATCAGGGCTGCATAACGCAAGGAACGAAATGAAAAAAAACGAAGATCCTTCCAACCGGAATCGACCGTGTTGGGTGTTAATTTGATTACCGGCGTCAGATCTATCTTTTTATTAAGTTCACACCATTCGTGGTCAATATCGATCCGGGATTCAATCCTTTCCTTTTCAAGGCTGGACCAGGTTTTACGATAAGATGTAAAGAACTCCCGATGTTTCGGATCAGCTTTCAGCCATCCGGCGAGAAACACGAGATCATCGCTGGTTGCCTCTCCTGCGAAGTAGCTGGTGATCAAGTCGATCGGATATGTGGATTCAGTGTTCATTTTACTGGCTGATGATTATACACGCAACTTTGCTTTTACCCTGAGGTTAAAGATTGTTCTTTATAATTAAATAATCCTCATTAAATAATTTACGATTGGACGATTTACTATTATTTACGATTATGACCGATTGACGATTGACGATTGTATTGACGATTTTGGATTTACGATTTGTCATATACTTGAAATTCTTATAAGTTTTACTTTATTAAAGTACCCAATAAATAATCTAATCGTCAATCGTAACTCGAAAAATTCATTCGTAAATCGTAAATCGTCCAATCGTAAATACAGCCATCTTTCTATATGATGAACAAAAAAATGATTATTACAATATATTCTTTCAGCCTGATCCGCATGTGCTGAAGCGCTTTCGACATCTGTGTTTCGACTGTTTTTATGGAAATTCCCAGTTTTTCGGCAATCTGCTGGTATTTTAAATTCTCGAACCTGCTAAGTACAAATATTTCACGGCATTTCTCTGGAAGTTCCCCGATTGCATCCTGTATATTTTGGCGGATATCGGCTTCAACCATCGTATCCTGTGGTTCCACTCCATAATCGGAAAGCAGATCCTCCATGCTCAGAATATCCGTATTGAATTTTTGGTTATCTCTGAGATGATTCAGGCATTTGTTACGAACACTCGTGGAAAGATAGGATTTTACAGGTTTTGAAAGATCAATCACGTTTTTCTTTTCCCACAAATTGATAAAAGCATCCTGCACAATCTCTCTGGAAGTATCATAATCCTTGACATATTTAACGGCAAAAAAGCAAAGACCTTTGAATTCCTGTCTGAAGAGCATTTCAAAAGTTGCCTTATCGAGTGATTGAAAAGTATTTTGACGATCTTTTTCCAGGTTGAATCCGGTTTTCTGGCTGTAAAGTTACCTTCTTTTTAATAATGATTTAAAAGATTTATTTGTCCGTTTTTATTACCACTCAGGCACTAAATCCACTAAGTTACACTAAGAAAAATGATCAAAAAACCGATCATCCTTATTCGTAAAATAATACAAGTCCTCCTATTTAACTCTTTGTAACTGTCAGATTATCACTGCTATTTTTCTCGCAGATTTTCGCAGAAAAGGGTGTTAATAATTTAAACAGTATGAACTCTTGGCTTTTAGTGACATTCATTTTCAATAA
>CAIWTA010000238.1 GCA_903915465.1 uncultured Bacteroidales bacterium
ATTCTGGTTAATACTCCTACTTCCCAGGGGGCTGTGGGATACTTTTATAATCACCTTGCGCCATCACTCACCTTGGGCTGTGGCACGGGTGGGAAAAATATCACCACAGAAAACATCACGGCTAAAAATCTGATTAACATCCAAAGGGTCAGCCGCAGAAAACCCAATGAATTGTGGTTCAGTCATGATCAGTCGAAATACTTTGATGAAACACTCACGGCCGAAGAAATTATGAAAAATTATTATAAAAACCATTAATCCGTAACCCATGGTAGAATTCAATTATAACACTGAAGAAAAGGTTATCACAGTTGTGTTTACCGGCCGGATGGATTCTCTGGCGGTAGTTGAGGTGATTGAAATTATCCAGGCCGAACCAGTGATGAAAGATTGGAAATCTGATGATAAAATGGTTTTTAACCTGAAGGAAGTTGAATATATCGCTTCATCCTTCATCCGGATTTGTGTCAGCCATGCAAAACAGGCCGGTCACGGCCGATTTTCAATCGCGCAATGTCAGCCATTTGTCAAAAAAACGTTCAAGATTTCAGGACTGGATGAGATATTGAACATCACCTAAACAATCGGATAGCATAAAATAGTGGTTATTGCTGGCAAAACCGGCAGGGGAGGGACAGGTCTTTTTATTTGCCTTAATTCGTTAAACATGTTTAGCCGACAGCAATAACGCTTCTCCGGCATCGATTTGATCCTTTCGTCTAAGCTCATCAAATAGTGAAAGTAAATCAGGCACTTTCATTTTATTTTTTTCTTCCCCACTGAAATCATATTTAATCTTGCCCTGGTGCATCATGATGATCCGGTTGCCCAGATTGACAGCTTGTTGCATGGAATGTGTTACCATCAGTGTGGTAAGCTTGTAATCGGTTACGATCTGCTTGGTCATTTCGATCACCTTGCCGGCAGTTGTCGGGTCCAGTGCGGCCGTATGCTCATCGAGCAGGAGCAGATCGGGCTTGAGCCAACTGGCCATGAGAAGTGTCAGGGCTTGACGCTGGCCACCCGACAGTTTTCCGATCTGGGTATTCATCCGCTCTTCCAACCCCATATTCAAAGCTTTGACCCGGCTTTTCAAGTCGCGCACCACGGAAACCGGCAATCCCCAGCCCAGTCCCCGCTTTTTACCACGTTTTGCAGCCAACGCGAGGTTTTCACTGATAGACATCCCCGGGGCAGTACCGCTGAAGGGGTTCTGAAAAACACGACCGATCTGACATGCCCGTTTATGTTCAGGCAATCGGGTGATATTGCGGCCATTCAGGATAATTGTACCGGCATCGGATATAAAAGTACCCGCTATTGCATTCAGCAGCGTTGATTTCCCTGAACCATTGGTGCCCAGTACGCATACGAAACTGCCATCCCCGACGGAAAGACTTACATCCTGTAAAGCATTAACCTCGTTTATCGTTCCGGTGTTAAAGGATTTATACAAATTTGATATCTCTAGCATATTTTTTATCCTGGTAGTTTGATTTTTTTCGTTTGCTTCATAAAGCCCGGCAATACCAAAGCAAGGAATACAAATGCTGCGGTGATCAGTTTCAGATTATTGGGATTCATTCCCCAGCGCAGGGCAATGGCAACCAGGAGCCGAAACAGGACGGCCCCGATAACCGCCCCGGCAATCACCAGTCCCAATTTGTTATCACTGATCAATGCCTCTCCGATAATAACGCTCGCAAGGCCCCAAACCAGCATTCCTATTCCCATCTGAACATCGGCAAATCCCTGGAACTGGGCCAGCATCGAACCTGCCAATGCAATAAATCCATTAGAGAGCGCGACACCAGAGATGATCATTCCTTTTGTGTTCACACCGAGAGCCCTGATCATCTGATCATTATCGCCTGTAGCCCGCATAGCTGTACCAATATTTGTACGAAAAAACCACAGTAGCAGCAGGCTGAAAGCCACGGTGATCAACAAACAAAAAATGAGGGTCCACAGATCCCTGGCAGGTACGCTCCAACCGATCAGGTTAACTGTCGCATCCTTTCCGGAAATAATATTGGAGAATTTCTCGAACCAGGTGAAAAGGGTGTTCCGGGACAGGAGCGGGACATTGCTTTTTCCCATCACATACAGATTGACGGAATAAAGTGCAGTCATCACTAAGATCCCTGATAACAGTGGATTTATTTTAAACCGTGTATGGATGAGACCAGTTGTCGATCCGGCCAGCAGGCCACCCGCAAAGGCCAGCAATGTAGCAACAGCCGGGTTGGCGCCTGCCACAATCAAGGAGGCTGTAATCGCAGCCCCGAATGTGAAGGAACCTTCTGCAGTGATATCAGGGAAATTGAAAATCCGGAAGCTGATAAAAATTCCAAGAGCCAGTAACGCGAGGATAAGTCCTATGGTGATTGATCCGATTAGTAATGTCATTGAACCTGATAATTAAGAGTGAACACTAGCTGGTTTTGGAGTTATTGTTTGCTGATTTTTAACTGAGGGAAAGCCTTAAAGACCTGGTCAGGAATGTGGATTTTAAATAGCCTGGCGGTCTCCAGGTCAATCAGGTAATCTGTCTTTTCAACGTATCGGTAGGGTATTTGTGCAGGATTTTTCCCGGATAATACTTCAATCCCCATCTGCCCGGCCTCATAGCCTGCCTGGAAATAGTCGCGTGCACAAACGGCAACAGCTCCCTGTTGTAGTTGATTTGTTACAAAACCATAATATGGAATTTTCCTATCAAGAGACACTTTCAGGATGGCAGAACTACAGCTGCAGGTGAGATTATCCGAAATCTGGCAAAAGACATTGATTCTTTGCGCTACCAGAGAATTTGCAGCCTCGAGCACTTCCGTTGCTGAATTGGCCGGAACAGCTATCAGCTCAATTCCTCTTTTTTTAGCCGCTTCCTCCAGCCGGTTCTTGAAGGAAACCGAGTTTATCTCCACCGGAGTAAAAACTGTGCCGACACGTTTTATTCCGGGATGCAGAAATTGAACCAGCCTCATCAGTCCGTCAAAATCACTCATCGTGGAAATACCACAGAGATTGGGCAGATGATCGTCAAACGATTTTCCCAATCCGGCAGCCACAGGATCCCCTACATTGGTGAAAACGATTTTCGAATCGGGTAATTTTTTGGCCAGCAATTGAATAGTGGTTGTAGATGTTGCAAAAATCAAATCCCGCTTTTCATTTCCAATAATTCCTGCAATACTGTTCAGTGTCGAAATATCTCCTTGCGCATTGTAAACCTTTAATGTGAAATCAACACCTTCCCTGAGATTTTTATCTTCCAGCGCTTTGCGTATCCCTTTTTCACAAGCTTCAGAATTCGGACTGTCGACATAATGTGCCAGACATAACCTGAACTTAGCGCCTCTGGGCACGGAGTTACCGGTGGCCTGGTACAAATCTTTCTTCACACTCCTGTTCTGAAGATCAGAAAAAAGTAAAATTGCGGAAACCAGGATCAGCGCAATTATCCCGCGAGAAACAGATTTCATGGCAAACGATTAATTATTAATATGTTCATATTCATCCAATTTGACAAAATAAAGGCCAAGGAAGCCAAAATTGGCGCCGTATTTCACCACCGAAATTGTTGCAACAGGTACATTATTCAGCAATCCGATGAGGAATCCTTGGGGGGCGGCTCGATAGAAGCAATCCGCATCGTTCAGTCTCGGATTCCATCCTTCTGCCGCAGCCCATTCCATTACGGTTTCTAATTCGTGAAGGGTAATCACTCTGATTGTAATATTCCAATTCCGCATGTGATTTATCTTCTGTTTTTTTTCACCTTAGAAATTCGGTCCATAATAAATATCCATAAACTGCTCAGAGCCTGTTTAAAAATTTCATTACAACAATTTCAATTTTTAATAAAATTATCTTCCTTTACTGTACTTTCTTTTGCTTCCACCAAAAGAAAGTACCAAAGAAAAGTCACCGCTGTTTGAAATTCACTAAAAATCTTCGTCATTCGCTAAACTGCGGA
>CAIWTA010000239.1 GCA_903915465.1 uncultured Bacteroidales bacterium
GATATCATAAAAAGAAAGATGGAACTGTTTTTCCGGTAGATATTTCAGCCAGCCGCTTTATGATGAATGGCAGGGAGGTTGTACTGGCTTCCATCCGCGACATCACCGACCGCCTGAAGACCGAAGAGTTGCTTAATTTGGCAAATAAACGATTCAAGAAACTATTTGACAAAAATACCGCTGCAATGCTGCTGATAGAACCGGAAACCGGCGATATTATCGATGCAAACACGGCAGCATCTGCATTCTATGGCTACAGCATCCCGGCATTGTGTACGATGAACATAGACCGGATCAACACGATGCCAGCAGATAGGATCAAAATGGAGATGGAAAAAGCCTTAAATGAAAATCGGAATTTCTTTATTTTCAGGCACATGCTGGCCAGCGGAGAAGTACGAACGCTGGAAGTGCATTCGTCACCAATTGATTTTCAGGGAAGGAGAATCCTTTTCTCAATCATGTTTGACGTCACCAAAAGGGTGCAGGCGGAGGACAAAGTCAGGAAACTCAATAAATATCTGGAAGACCAGGTCAATGAGCGCACTCAAACCCTCATGAAGACCAACAAGGAACTCCTTTTTCACCTTAATGAAATTGAACAGTTCACATTTCTTGTATCACACGACCTGCAGGAACCATTGCTTACAATGAACAATTTTACACAACTTTTTCAGGAAGAATTCGCAGGGAAACTTGGAAATGACGGGGATCAGTACCTTAGGTTCATTTCCGGTTCGGCCAGCCGCATGAGTGCCATGATAAAGGGGTTGCTTGATTACTCCCTCCTTGGGAATACCAGCACTACGGCTTCGATCGACTGTGATAAAATTATCGTTAAAGTTCTTGCCGATATGGGCGCATTGATTGAAACAGCAAATGCAAGCATCGTCGTTCAGAACCTGCCCGTGGTTTTCGGCATGGAAGCGGAAATGAAACTTTTATTCCATAACCTGGTAAGCAATGCTATAAAATTTAAAAAGCCGGATGTTCGCCCGATAATACGAATTTCTGCGGAACAAAAGGAATCGGAATTCATATTCGCCATTGAAGACAATGGCGTTGGCATTGATGAACGGGCTAAAGTGAAAATTTTTATGTTATTCAGACAAATGCGCAAACGGGACGAATACGAAGGAATCGGTATCGGCCTTGCGCATTGCAAAAAAATAGTGGAAATGCATGGCGGAAAAATATGGGTTGAGAGTGAAGTGGGAAAAGGAAGTATATTTTTTTTCACCATTCCCAACAAAAATCCTCCTTTGTAGGTCAGATTAGCATATTTTGTGTTTTATTTGTCTTTACGTTGAGTTTCCATTTGCTGTATATTAACAACTTTCAAAGATTCCTGTCCAATTTCCTGAAACATAGACTATATTTGCATATTACTCTCCTTGAAACCGGGCTGAAATACAAACTATTCCCATGAATACCAAAAGATTCGCCCTTGCAAAATCATATATAGTTCTATATCAGCGCATTACCCCCCCCTGTACAACCTCACCACAAAAACGGATAAAACCAGGTCAGAATTTAATATCCTTTTCCAAATGGCCAAAGTGTTACTAAACTCTTTGACCGTTATATATTGGAGCACACCTTACCCCGGTCAGCATACTCAATATTCAACAATGGAATTTGAACGATCTCATGGCAGCCAGCCATATTCCCAGCATTCTTATTGTTGATGATATTGGCGCAAATCTCAGATTGCTTTACGACATCCTGGCACCCGAAGGGTATAATGTTCGTCCGGTGCCAGGTGGGAAATTGGCATTGCATGCAGCAGCAATAGAAAAACCAGATCTGATCCTGCTCGACATCATGATGCCGGATATGGATGGATTTGAAGTTTGCCTCCGGTTAAAGGAAAATATCGCATTAGCCGATATTCCGGTTATTTTTATCAGCGCTTTAAGTGACATAGGTGATATCGTTAAAGCCCTGACAGCGGGCGGAGCCGATTACATCAATAAACCTTTTCAGGCAGAAGA
>CAIWTA010000240.1 GCA_903915465.1 uncultured Bacteroidales bacterium
GTCATTTCCCATGTTGCAAACTTTGACCTGATGTAATCCGAGATATCGAACCTTGCACAGCCGATGAAATCAGAGGGTTTAATATCTTCCCCAATCGGATTATTCCACGTATCCCGGATCAGGCAAAGGATGCCAAAGTAATCCCTGTAAACATCATCTGTTCCGGGTGTGTTTATCCCCGCGGCTACGCCTGAAACCCCGACGTTGGAGAGAACCACAGAACCATCAGCTCCGGATTGTTTCGCCTGGAGCTTGATACTACGCTGGCTTGTTCCTGGCGGGTCCAGCGTAACATTGAAATACTTTTGGATGTCATAATTCGCAAGAAAACACTGGTAAATATTGTTTGCAAAGTCATTGAAGGTCTGCCCGATATATGCGACTTCAAACAGCAAACCGTCAAAACCGGTGAAACCGGCTGACTGAAAAATCAGGGTTTTCCCGGCAAACTGAAGGTGAAACGAATGACCGACTGTGGAATCAATGGATGATACCACAAGTTCGAAGTGAGCAGGAGTACCAAGCGAGATAAGGTAATTATCCGAGCAGGCTTCATAAATGACCGGATTACCGGCAAATGAAATGAGATTGGGTTCCTCCGTGATGTCAATCATGGTGCAATAGTACCATGAGATCACACGGAAATAAAGGACAGGATCAGGGCGCTGTGAAGCATTTAAGCTGAGCGGATTTGATCGAGGATTTGTTCAGTGTAACTGAAATCTCACTGATCAGGTAATTGATTCCATTGATCCGGTAACGCTTGGTGAAGTCAAGTTCTTTCAGTTCAATGAAGTCCATCTGCTTTTCAATCTTTACGCTCTTTCTGGTATCCATGATCCAGTTCACCCAGTCTTTCCAGTAAAGATTGAAAAGACCGCTGGAGCCGGTATAGCGTAAAGAAAGATTGCCGTTATTTGCTAGCCCCCGAAGGTGGGCCGGACTTCCCCACCCGCCAACAGATACCATCCCGACATAGAACAGACGGGGTGTGACCTTGTCTTTGTCAGTTCCGAGGTTGCCGCAGCTTACAACGATGTACTTGTCGGAAAGGGAAGAGAAAATCGTTTCGTACTTGTTTTTGTCATCCCCCCATTTGTAGAAAAATTTGTCGGTCAGAACCGGACCAGCTGGCAATTGCTGCCATTCAATCAGAAATGTTATTCCATTAACGCCCAATACCCACCACTGGTTCGTATCGACAACATAGTAGATGTCTCCAAGCCAGGTAAAGGGATACGGCGGGATATCGGAAAAGCTCTGAACAGCTCCCTTGATATAATCGGTCATTCCTTTCTCGGCATCCAACTGGGCCTGGTAAACCTTATCACCGGAATCGGGTCCCAACAGGAACCGAAAGCCGGTGATCTGTTCTGGGATCTCCTGGGAGATTGAAAGAACATTCTTTGAAAACTCGACCACCTCGGAGCGAAGCAACACCTCTTTGTTGCTGACAATCCGCACTACTCTTTGCTTTGAATCCACATGAAAACTGCAATTGAACCACTTTTCCAGGCCGGATATGAATTCACTCACCTTCACCTTGGGAAGGAAGCGGCAGTAATAAATTTGCTGAAGGCCAAATATAACTTCACTCAGGTTTACCGAATGGTATATTACCAGGCGGGATAGTTCGATGCTGGAAGTAAAGAATTCATCCTGCAGCCGGTACCCGAAGTTTTCTGCAAGTTTATTCAGGACAAATTTCAGATAAAGAAAAGGAATCAGGATCGTTCTGCTTTGTCCGTCCGTTGTGGTTTTATGAAGCCATCCATCCGGGAATATGTGATTGTAAGCCATTAGTTCAGGATTGGTAGCCACTGGATCAAAGAAGTCAAGGTTGGCGATCTCCGGCAACGAAAAATCCACTTCAGGATAAAAATGAGTTAACGACCAGTTGAAGTAATTTACAGCATCCTGA
>CAIWTA010000241.1 GCA_903915465.1 uncultured Bacteroidales bacterium
AGCACCGATGCTTAGAAGCTTGATCGTTTTTGCGGTATTATTGTCAGACACCTTCAAAAATAAAAGCTGAGAACTGTTTGTTGAAATTCCAAACAAGTGCCAGCCTTTTTGAAAAGCATTGTGATATTGTGAAAGGTTTTTGCCCTGGTTGTCATAAACTGCGAGGTTCAGTTCCCCGTCATTCTTCAGGTAAATCCTCACCAGGGTGGATCCCCGGAAGGGGTTGGGTACATTTTGTATCACTGTAAAAGATTCAGAATTCCGGGAGGTTGGCTCATCAATTCCAACAGGCCACAAAGCATCAATTGTCAACACAGAAGCCGCATCATACAAAGTCGTATCACAGGCTTCGGCTAAATTTGTTACGTTAACACTGTCCAAGGCTAAAGCATTCTGAGTTAGGGAATCTTTAGCCGAGAAAGTCAGCGTGATCGGGGTCTGGCCAAAACCGCTGAATAAGCAAAAAATAAGAATTGACAACAGATAGAACTTTTTCATTGTTTTTTGTTTTGCAGTAAAAGTATAACCAAAAAAACGACACTTCAATACTACTTTAGTGGTATTTATATCTCCGGGGCAGTTATCTATCGAGCAGTTCCTTCCACACCATTATAACACGGATGTTTGTATTAACGAAGATTACTCCCTCCTTCAGATCAATTGTAAGGATCAACTAATTCCTACAGTTAAAACCGATATTTTTCCCTACCTGCGTACACTAAAAATTTCAATATTTTTCTATCTATTATTGCCCTCAGGCCGGGCGGCCTCGTCGCCACAACGCAGCAGCGCCTTCATCTATCTCACTTCGTGAGATTTCCGGTTTCGCCGAAACCGAAGACGTCGAAGGCTGCTTATCTGGCGACTGTTATTCTTTTGATTATTGTCTTTCCCATAACTTATCGATTGAATTATCAAGGATTTTAAAAGAACCTGCTTTTGAAATTCATGTCAAGAGTTCCAGAAAATTATATTATCTTTGGTGTCTGTATTATTATTAATTACAGCACCATGGTATCAAGAATTATTAAGAATGAGATTATCAGGCAATTAAAGCCAGGGTTGGTAATTGGTCTTTTCGGAGCCAGACGAACAGGAAAAACTGTGTTAATGCAAGAGATAAGAAATGATTTCGCTGTTGACAAAGTTCTTTTGGTTCATGGAGAGAACTTAGATGTGGCAGAAATTATCTCAAGCCAACGCGTGAGTGTGCTTAAAAGATATCTTGCCGGTTACGATCTGTTATTCATTGATGAAGCCCAGAAGATTCCTAACATCGGACAGAATTTAAAATTAATTATTGACACGCTGCCGGGGCTTAGTATTTTCGTAACCGGATCTTCAGCCTTTGACCTGCGACAGAAAATCGGCGAACCTCTGACCGGGAGAAGCAGGAATTACTTTTTATTTCCTTTTTCACAGGTTGAGCTAAATGAGAGCGCCGTTCAGGCCAAAGAGAATCTTGAAACCAGGCTTATTTACGGATATTATCCTATGGTGGTGCTTTCCGAAACGACCAAAGACAAAATCGAAGAGCTTGAA
>CAIWTA010000242.1 GCA_903915465.1 uncultured Bacteroidales bacterium
ATTATCCGAAAACAGGGCTAAATCAGTATATAATTACCTTATCACGAACGGTCTTCCCCAAAGTAGACTTACTTATCATGGGTATGGAAAAGCTATGCCAGTAGCGGACAATTCAACTGAAGAAGGAAGAGCAAAGAATAGAAGAACAGTTTTTGTAATCAATCGAAAGTAGAAAATATTTTTTTATTTTGTTCTTGTTTTACATATCATTTATATATATATATTTGCTTAACAATTGAAAGTATTGTTTCAGTGATTATGCTTTCCTAAACTCGTTGAACCCTTCTGGAAATGGAAACCAAGATTCTTATTGTGGAAGATCAGGCCTTGATAAGGAAAGGTATCTCAGCCTTGGTTAAATTACATTATCCCAATTGGGAAATCCATGAGGCAGAAAATGGAGTACGCGCCGTTTCAAAAGCCAAAGAAGTACTCCCGGATATCATCCTCATGGATTACAGGATGCCGAAGATGGATGGATTAATAGCGTCAGCCATCATTACGAAAAATCTCCCCGAAACAAAAATAATCATGGTGTCTGCTGAGGAAAACAGCGAATTTCTGTTTGATGCAATAGATGCAAGAGTATCGGGAATCGTAAATAAAACATCTTCGGATGTGGAACTCATGAAAGCAATTTTCAATGTTAAGAATGGAAAATTTTATTTGAACAGTTTAGTTTCCGATAAAATCACCCAGCATTTTTTTGAGAGAAAGAGGAAGAGGGTGATGAGCAAGCACTTACATTCATCCCTCCTATCTGACCGTGAACTGGAGATCTTAAATTTACTTGCAAAAGGAAATTCGGCAATACAGATAGCAGGTTTACTTTTTATCAGTAAAAGAACTGTGGAGTCCCATAAAGCAAATATTCTAAAAAAGTGCCAAGTTAGATCTACCCCAGATCTTGTAAGATTCGCCATCAGTAAAAAGCTGATTATAATATAGATACAAAGCTTCTTTTTTCCCAGACGTAGGTATAATTACTTATTTATCTAATTGAAATTAGGTAAAATTGCCTATTCCAATTTGGAAGGCGATAGGTTATTTTTGCTAAGGCAAGCTACACTCAATCATTTAACCTATGAAAAGAAGTTGTTTGTTGTGGGTTCTAATCATCATTCAATATTCTGGTTGGAGTCAAGTCGCTGATACATCCTTAGAGCGAAATGCAATAATAGATTTTCAGGAAGCATTTACCAACTATGTATCCCAATTATGTCAATCGCAAAAAGAACTCTCCATTGGAAGGAATAGCAAAGACTCAATATATCATCTGTTTTATTACGGAACTCAACTCAATGGCGTCTTCCTGGCTTTTGAGACAGGAAATGAACCAGACACTAATGAGCAGATAGACGAGGAATTAACAAAGACATTAGAGAGTTCTCATAAGATCAGCCATTTCGATTGCAGCGAGAGCGGCATCAAATCCTTTATTTCCCCCTTTGGTCCCGGCTCGTTCGATGGCCTGTTCAATACTATCGGTAGTAAGGACACCATATATCACAGGTTTTCCACTTTCCAGCGATACACTGGCAATTCCTTTAGAAACCTCAGCAGCAACAAAATCAAAATGCGGAGTTGCGCCCCGAATGACAGCACCAAGACAGATAATCGCATCATATTTCTTATTGGCAGCCAGTTTCTTTGCAAGTAAAGGCACCTCAAAAGCCCCCGGAGCCCAGACAATGTCAATAGCTTCATTATCTGCACCATGCCGAATAAGACCATCCAGGCAACCTGATAATAGTTTCCCGCTGATAAATTCATTAAAACGTGCAATTACAATGCCGAATTTCAGCCCTTTAGCGTCTAGTTTTCCTTCTATCGTCTTCATATCTCTGATAAAATTTGTTAAAGAGTTAATATTTATCTGAATTATTCTCATTAAAATCTAGAAAATGCCCCATTTTTACTTTTTTCGTAGTCAGATATCTCAGATTATTGGCATTTGACGGCATCTCTATTGGGATTCTTTCCACAATTTCTAGTCCAAATCCCTCTATCCCTGAAACCTTCTTTGGGTTATTAGTGAGGAGTCGAATTTTTTTTATACCAAGATCAGCCAAAATCTCCGCTCCGGTACCATAATCCCTTAAATCTGCTGCGAAGCCAAGAGCATTATTTGCTTCCACTGTATCTAATCCGTCATCTTGCAATGAATAAGCTTTCAGCTTGTTGATCAACCCAATTCCCCTGCCTTCCTGTCTCATATAAAGGAAAACGCCTCTTTCTGCAGCAGAGATCTTTTTCATAGCGTATGCTAATTGTTCTCCGCAATCACATCGAAGTGAACCAAAAACATCACCAGTCAGACATTCAGAATGAACACGCACAAGAACTGGTTTCCCTTCAGTAATATTGCCTTTGACGAGAGCTAAATGATTTTCTTTCGAAATTTTGCTGATGTAGCTAAAAGCTTTGAATTTACCATATTTCGTAGGCATCTCAACTTCTGATACCCTGTCGACTAACGATTCGTTCCTACGCCGATAGACAATGAGATCAGCAATCGTTACAATCTTCAAATTATGTTTTTTCACATATTCCATAAGTTCAGGAACCCTGGCCATAGAACCATCTTCATTCATTATTTCACATATAACACCTGCAGGATATAGACCTGCCATCTTAGCCAGGTCAACTGATGCCTCAGTATGACCAGCTCTGACAAGAACGCCTCCTTCTTTGTACTCTATTGGAAAAATGTGACCGGGGCGTGTAAATTCTTTCGCTTTGGCATTCATATCAAGCACTTTCTGAATTGTCAGTGCGCGTTCCTGTGCAGAAATTCCGGTTTTGCATTCGCACGCGTCAATGGAAACTGTGAAAGCTGTGCGGTTGGGATCAGTATTTTTTACAACCATCCGGTCTATGTTTAATTCTTCAAGCCGTTCCCGAATTACCGGAAGGCAAATCAGCCCTCCTGCATATTTTGCCATGAAGTTGATGATGTCGGGAGTTATCTTTTGAGCAGCTATCACCAAATCACCTTCGTTTTCCCGGTCTTCATCGTCCACAACAACGATCATTTTTCCGTTACGGATGTCTTCAACGGCTTCTTCAATCGTATTAAATCTATATGTTTCCATTATTTTTTCAGGCATTTCGTTTTCAGTTGTCGTCAAGGAAATTATTCAAAAATATTATTGTCAATTGGATTTCAAAACCCCATTTTTTGTAAAAAGTCCGTGCTGATTCTATCTTTTCGATCTAAGAAGAGTTTCTCAATATATTTACCAAGGATGTCACATTCAACATTCAGGGTACTTCCCGGACTTTTAGTGAGAAGTGTAGTTTCATACTGGGTATGCGGGATAATGGAAACGTCCATAGATCGCTCGTCAACCCGGGCTACAGTGAGACTAATCCCATCCAGCGCTACAGACCCTTTTTTTATAATAAATCGCATAATGGCAGGATCCGCTGTAATAGTAAACCATACAGCGTTTTCGTCTTTCCAAGTCCTGGAAATTTTTCCAACACCGTCAATATGTCCGCTTACTATATGTCCCCCTATTCTGTCTGTCAAGCGTAAAGCTCTTTCAAGGTTGACTTTCTCACCAGAAACGAGCTTTGATAAATTCGACTGAAGATATGTTTCCGGCATAACATCGACACGAAATCCTTCTGATGAGAAAGATGTAACCGTCAGGCAAACGCCATTGGTGTTGATGCTGTCACCCACTTTCAGATCATCTGTTACTTTTCTGGCGGAGATTGTCAGCGCAGAAGAATGATTCTGCCTACTGATTGACTTAATTATCCCAATCTCTTCAATTATTCCGGTAAACATTCGAAGGCTGTTTTTGTTCCATTAATGAATATATCCCTGAATCATCACATCTGATCCGACCCTCTTCACTGTCAAGTTATTCAGGAAAATTGCATCTTGCAATCGATTAATTCCTTTTCCTCCTACAGGACTCAATGCTTCTTTTCCGCCCACAATCTTAGGAGCAATAAAACTTACTACTTTATCGACAATTCCTTCCTGCAAAGCAGAGAATGCCAAAGTACTGCCTCCCTCAAGCAGGATACTGTCGATTCCCATCGTTCCTAGTGAGTTTACCAAATAGGGCAAGTCAACCTGTTCATTTTTGAGAGGACATACTAATACCTGAGCTCCTAATCGTTCAAACTGTTTTAGTTTTGCCTTATCAGCCCTGCAAGATGTTGCAATGAGGGTTAGTTGTGGATCATTCGTCAGAACTTTCGATTCTATTGGTAGTCGTGCCGTTGTATCAACAATCACCTTTAGCGAATTTTTGTTTCTCTTTCTTTCTCTACGCGTATTTAATAGTGGATCATCAATCAGGACAGTATTAATCCCGACCATTATAGCACTTACCTGTTGACGAAGCTCATGAATAAATTTCCTTGATTCTTTCCCGGAAATCCACTTGGACTCTTTTGCCACGGTAGCAATTTTACCATCCAGTGTCATTGCTGTTTTCAAGATACAGAATGGTTTGCCCGACTTAATAAATTTGATAAATTGCTCATTCATCCTTAATATCTCTTCTTCCAGATATCCCGAGGTCACCTCTAACCCATGATCCAATAAAAATTTCTTCCCTTTGCCGTTTACCAAGGGATTGGGATCCAGGATGCCAATTACGACCTTTTTGATTTTCTTTTCGAGGATAAGGTCTGTACACGGTGGGGTTTTCCCTTGATGTGAGCAAGGTTCGAGAGTAACAAATAAAGTCGATCCTGCAACATCCTCTTTTGCGTTCCTGATAGCATTGACTTCTGCATGAGGGCCGCCAAAAAATTCATGGTAACCTTCCCCGATAATCTTATTGTCTTTAAGAAGTACAGCTCCGACCAAGGGGTTGGGGTTCACCCATCCTTTTCCTCTCTTTGCAAGAGTAATGGCCCTTTGTATGTATTTATTCAATGCTTCCATTCATTCTAAAATAACAAAAGCGCCTTGTCAACTATTGTCTCCAAGGCGCTATAATATTTTAAAATTGAAAATGAACAACTTTAAAATAATTTTCTTCTTTCATCCAGACTTTACTGTCGGTGCTGTAATCTAAACAGCTCTACCCAATTTCAATCGAAAAAAGGCTCGCGGACTTTACCGCCGGTCGGGAGTTCCACCCTGCCCTGAAGAAATTATTTTCTGCTTACAGCTTAATGTTATGCGAAGATGTAAACTTTTTGCAAAGGTAGCAAAAATTACTCAGTGTTAAATTTTTCACAATAATTCTCTTTGAATTATCGACCAAAAATGGATTTGTACAAGAAATTACTAATATTGAGCAAGAATGAATGGGTAGTTTTATTACTGAATCACCATTTTCTCAATTTTTATCTGTGTACCAGCTTGTACTTTAAGCAAATAAACTCCTTTTGGAGATGCTGAAAGATCAATTGTATGGGCAAAATCTTTTGATGATAATCTGCTCTTATCCTCGTAAACAGTTTTCCCATTGAGATCAGAGACGTTGATCTGTAACTCCTGGTCTTTAACACCATGAACCTTAAGGGAGAAAACTCCGGAAGATGGATTTGGTGTCAGGCTGATACCAAATTTATCAGTTGAAGTATCGATACCCACAGGAAAAGTAAGTGTAACATGAAGATCAGATGTAGCAGTATTTATGCAAGTACCTATTGGAAAAGCATTTAAGGTTAAAATAACGCCACCGGTAATTCTATCATTTTGACCTGGTGTATAAAGACAGTTCAGGAGCGTATCGGCATTAAAAGTACCATCTCCGGCTGTAACCCATTGAGTATGGCTGTAGTTGGTGGCTTGACCATAGACAATAAATAATGGGATGGTGTTTGCATAAGTGAGATCATTTCCGGCAAATGCTGTTGGTTCTTGATTTACAGTAACGAATGCAGTATCCTGTTTCGTTGCAGAGCCATCATTAATGGTTGCAATATACTTGGTGGTTACAGTAGGTGTAACGACTGGGTTTTGTAAAGTAGAAGTAAATCCGGCCGGAATGGATGTCCATGAATATGAGTATGTTCCAGACCCACCGGAAGCCACTGCGTTCAATTGAGATGATCCGCCGGTACAGATTTGAGATGGTATAGCAGTAGTATGGACCTGAAGAATATTTCCAAAACTAAAGGATGCGATCCTGGTTTTCCATCCATCAGCGGAAGTACTTTGATAATACTCCTGAGTATACCAAAACACACCTGGTTGTGAAGGATCGACTGACATTGCACTGTAATCTCCCCAACGGGCAGGACTTCCTGATTGGGTTTGTGCGCCACCTCCATTAATTATTCCTCTCTCTCCAATTGTCATCTGACCTAAAGGATCGCCATTCAACCTTCCGGTATAGCGGATTGATGGGTAAATAGTAGATGAGGAAATAGAGAATCCCAAAGCGATATTGTTATCTGCATCGATGTTGATACTGCCCATCCACCGGCTGTTGTCATCAGGAGAATAAGTTCCCTGTTGATAGACAGACCACCCGGATGTACCGTCATTTCGCAGTTCGTACCAACGCACACCTGCAACATCTGAACCCATGTTTACTGTTGCATTGCACACCATAGCCCAATGATCAGAGAATTTCCTGAATGGAAGGCTGAACATTATCCTTCCTCCCAGGTCATCCAGCTTGCGGGCAGATCCTTTTTGGGTGATGCCGCTGGAAAAATTACCACTAAAAGAATTGACCGGTAAAGAAGCTGTAAGTGTATAACTGGAATTTGAAGGAGTTGTCCAATCGGTGTGAAATTCCAAAATTCTAAGTTGGTTCGGACCGTTGTTATGATAGGTGAAAAAGTTAGGGGTTCCTGCAGGTGGAAAAGTTCCCTGACAATTGGAGGGAAGCACAGCATAAGCATTATTGCTACTGGATAAGGTGAATTCCACTGATTGGGCAGTTGGATCACCAGTAAGCATTTTATCGCGCTCAAAAGCTACTGCACCAGTACCGACATAGTTAGATGATCCGGCTGAAAAGCGATTAATTGACATATAATATCCATCCACCCAGACACCAAATTTAGGATAATCGCCCATTTCAGTATACGAATACTGGTACCGGTACCATGCACCTGTAGGGTCAGGTGTTTGGGAAATTGCAATCATCTGATAAAACGGGCCACTTGGGAATGAAGGCAATGAAAATTGAGAAAATAACCAGCGGTCGGCTTGCACATCATAGAGAACAATTGCATCTCCATCATTTGAGTTGTGCGGCATTCCCGACCAAATGGAAGAACTTGATACCGGCCCTAAAAGTTTAGTACCGGTTTTATTATAGATAGCATAGGAGCAGTTAATCACCTGAAAATAATGGTTTGGCCCCACATCTCCATCAGTATCCGGAGGTGTATATCCACTGATATTACCAACCCCATCGAAGTTTTGGATTGTAGTGTCGGTAAGGACCTGTCCAAAAGCCTTCTGGATATTAGCGTCTGCCTCCCATCCATTTTGATTCTTCGAACGAAATGGATTATATGTATTCAGCCCGTTCTTAACAACTCCTTGTTTCCAGGATTGGTCGACCTTCGAAGCAGGAATCTGCACCATGTCACGCAAAGGTGGTGAAACATCGAAATAAACCGGCTTCCTGATGATGGGCTTTGACACATCATTCTGGGCAATTGTAAAACTGCTGTACAAAATAAGTACAAATAAAACATAGATTATCTTCTTCATGGGATCTGGTTAAAATTTTTGACAAAGTTACGACTTTTTCAGACTAAAATCATTAACATTCTATTCCGGCAGTATCTTTTTTTAAGGTGCCGGAGATAAGCCATTTCGTTCTTTAATGTGCTGTAACGAAAAGCTTTTTTCAGGAGGATAGCTGATAGGAGCATACACCTTATCTACACCTTATCGAATCAAAGCATACAGAGAGCATACGGAAAGCTTAGTTTTTCGCCCCGGTCAAAAATGCTTCCACTTCTTAGAAATAGTAGAAGCAGCGGGTAAGGTATTGTATTCTTTGATGGTGATTCCAAAAAGGTCTTCTTTGCAGCAAGGTTTCCTAATTTATAAACATGCATTATCCTGAAATCTGCCAGGAGCTGTTGATGTAAAAAATCATACAGGAGAGATGAATTTAGGGGGGCATCCATTAATAATTGTCTGACTTATAGACTGTTTTAAAATTTCAATATTTTTCTATCAATTATTGCGCTCAGGCCGCGCGGCCCTCGTCACTCCAACGCAGCTGCGCCCAGCGCTATCTCCCTTCGTTCGGTTAACGCCTTTGGCGTGACCGCACTGGTCAAGGCTGCTTATGAGGTGACTGGTATTTTCTTTCGTTCTTTTGATGGTTTCAAAAGAAAGAACAATTGACCAATAAATAGCTATAATTTTGAGTCCCCTCTGAAAAGTATCTATCCACGAAAAGTGTTGGGCTAAAGATACTATCTTCTAGCAATTTGCCTAACCCCGGCCTTAAGGCCGGGGTTATTGATAACCAATACGTTACTGGACTTTAGTCCAAAATATAATACTTTTCGGAGTGGGCTCATGTTTGTTCTTGTTAAATAATTTTCCTCTAACGAAAGTGTATCCTGGCTAAAAGTATTAACCACAGGGAACGCAATGATTTTCACAAAGATCACTATAATTATTTCTTTGTGAACATTGTGCCATCTTTGTGTTCATGATGGTTAAGTGTTGTTGGAATTGAAATTTAAACAGTCTCTTATAATTTTTGTACTTTTATCTCTTCAAAAGAACCAGCTGCTATGAATATCGTGATAACAGGTACCAGTAAAGGAATTGGCGTAGAAATTGTAAAAATCCTTTGTAAACACAAAGGGAATCACATCGTAGCTATTTCAAGGAGTGGCGATGGTTTGCGGAGACTCGTCAATGAATGTACCAAGATAAACCCTGATGCTAAGATCCTTCCTGCTGAATTTGATCTTTCTCAGTACGAATTTTATCCATTCCTTTTTCAGAAAATTGAACGATTTTTCCTTCATTGTGATATACTCATCAATAATGCTGGAAAGCTATATAATAAATCTATTGAAAAGACTGATCCTCAGGATTTTGATGATATTTTCAATATTAACGTTAAAAGTGTTTTTTTCCTTTCTCAGCTTTTGTTGCCTATTATGTCAACAGGGGCTCATATATTGAACATAGGCAGTATTGGAGGAATACAAGGAAGTAAAAAGTTTGCCGGATTGTCTGCATATAGTGCAAGCAAGGGAGCCGTTGCAGTTCTAAGTGAAGCTTTGGCAGAAGAGTTGAAAGAACGGGGAATCCGGGTAAATTGTCTCGCTTTGGGTGCCGTTCAGACTGAAATGTTTGAAAAAGCTTTTCCTGGCCAAAAAGCGCTTCAATCGCCGCCTCAAATTGCACAGTTTGTTGTTGATTTTGCTTTGACCGGACATAAGTTTATGAACGGCAAGATCATACCGGTTTCACTTTCTGTTCCTTAAGCCAATATCAGTTGTTACAAATTCAGGAATGCAGGAATGCGGGAATTAAATATTGACTTTCGGTTCACAAATAATCAACTTCTCCCTCCTTGCCTTTTGTAAAAGGGGCAATTGCCCGATTATAAATTCCATGAACATAGGCGATAGCAAGACCGTAGTTGGTCACAGGAATTCCTGCATCTATAGCGGGCTTCAGGCGACCTATGATTTGTTTTTTTGTAATCATACATCCTCCGCATTGAATAACCATCGCATAGTCTTTCATCTCCCCTGGAATTTTATTCAGTCCTGCGACAACTTCGTATTCCAGTTTTTTTCCGGTAAAGTTATTTAACCAGCGTGGGATTTTCGTTCGTCCGATGTCATCACATGAAACATGATGTGTGCATGATTCCAGGATAAGAATACGATCATTATCCTGCAATTTTGAGATGAATGGCGTTCCTTTTAAATAATTTTGAAAATCACTTTTTTGGCGGGCAAGAACAATACTGAAGCTCGTCAGTGGAATTTCTTTGGGTACAGCGGCATCTGCTTTTGGAAACACCTGGCTGTCAGTGATGACAAGAACAGGTTTCGGATTCATTTTCCGGATTAACATGTCGACTTCGCGCTCTTTACAAACTACAGCAATCCCATCATGGTCAAGAACATCACGGATCACCTGAACCTGGGGCAGAATCATACGACCTTCCGGTGCTTCAATGTCGATTGGTGTGATCAGAAGTACAACATCACCATACGAGATTAAATCACCTACAAGTGGTTGCTTATGATAAGCAGTTTCGGGCATCTGCTGTTGGATCGCCTGAACAACCGCTTCAAGGTTCTCGGGAAATTTTGCACTGAAATCAATAACCGGGACGGCATATTTTTCCCCGATGACATCCAGCAGATTAACCTCAGCTTTTTGCTCATCTGATTTGTTGTGTACGATAATAAAAGGTAAATCATGGGATTGGAATTCTTTGATCAGATCCAGTTCTGGTTTATTGAAAAGATTATGGGCGATGACAAGAATTGCAAGGTCGATTACTTTTAGCATTTCTTTTGAGCGCGCGATTCGTTTTTGGCCAAGTTCACCGGAATCATCAATGCCTGCTGTATCGATTAGAATGACCGGACCAAGACCAGCAATTTCTATAGATTTTTTCACCGGATCTGTGGTTGTTCCTGCGATTTCAGATACGATGGCTGTTTCCTGCCCCGTAAGGGCATTTATTAAGGAGCTTTTTCCATTATTCCTGCGTCCGAAAATCCCGATATGGGGCTTTGTGTCTCGTCCTTTTGTCATTATTCTCATTGTTGAATATTCTTTTATTACACAGAGTTACACTGAGAAGACACAGAGAAAAACAGAGTGAAAAAAAGCCAATATTAATTTTCTAGTGATAAATTTTTTCAATATATCTGATTCTATTTTCACTGTGAAACTCCGTGCCTCCTCAGTGAACCTCCGTGTAAATAGTATTAGAATTTATAAAAATCAGGCATGCATTTGAGGACTATCAATATTTGAATCTCATTAAACATAATTCCATGAATCGAATTTTTTAAATAGTCATTTAGTCCATCTGGTCGTTCAGTGTATATCCCAATTTCAAAAGGTTTTCAGGTTTTAGCAGAGTCGATAATTTTTCCTCAGAAATCATCGCTGATTCCCTGTTTGCTTCAATAATGGAAATTCCTTTATTTTTCATGATTTTCGCCAGGTCAGCAGCCTTATTATAACCGATCAACGGAACCAATGCAGTAGTTATTGAAGAACTGTGAAAAAGTTTTTCCTCTCCTGTTTTAGCGTTAATCTTCAATCCTTCGAAAAGATTCTCCTGTAGAGTCTTATCAGATGCTATCAGTAGTTTTATGCTATCAATCATGCTTATTCCGATAGCCGGAAGGTAAGCATTGAGTTCAAGACAGCCAAGTGCGCATAAAGAAGTTATCATTTGATCGTTGGAATAAACCCTATGTGCCGAACTTATCACAAATTCAGGTATAACGGGGTTAATTTTCCCGGGCATTATAGAACTTCCTGCTTGTTTTTGCGGAATCTCAATTTCCTTTTTTCCTGCCAGATCTGATGCCAGAAGCCTGAGATCTGAAACCATTTTTTCAAGGTTTACGGCATGCGCTTTCAAAATGGCATGAACTTCAACAAGAGAATCAAGGTTAGAAGTTGCATCCGGAAGGTTTTCACTTCGTGCGATTGGTAACCCTGTTATTGTCTGCAGATTTTTAGTTGCCTCCATGATTACGAACCGGGGTATGGCTAATCCGGTACCTATGGCCCCTCCGCCAAGATTTACCAATTTTAGCCGCTCAAAACACTTTGAAATTCTCCACCAATCACGGGATAAAGCTTCACTATAAGCGCCCAAAAGCTTACCGAAAGAAGAAGGAATGGCTTCCTGCATCTGAGTAAAGCCGATCCTTAGATCATTTCTATGTTTTGCTTCGAGTTCTTCGATCTTAGTTCTCAGTATATTTACTCCGGTTTCCAGATCCTGCAACAGGAACATTAATGCAACTTTGAGTGCAGTAGGGATGACATCGTTGGTTGATTGGAAAATATTTGCATTTTCGATAGGATCAACTTTCTGGTATTCTCCTGGCCTCATTCCCATTTTCAGCAGGGCAGCGTTTGCTATGATCTCGTTTACGTTCATGTTTATGCTTGTTCCTGCTCCCCCTGAAATACCAGGAACAATGAAGTGCTCAAAATGGTTCCCCGAGGCAACTTCATCGGCTGACTCAATAAGTCTGGAAATGATCTGATCATCCATAAATTGCGATGAAAATTCTCCGGATGAAAATTTTTCATTGGCGGCATTTTTAAAAGATTGGTAAGTCAAATAACAAGCTTTCTTTACCAATCCGATGGCTTTGTACCATTCGACAGGGAATGGCCAGGTTTTTGGAAAGTTCTCCCTTGCCCTGCCGGCATGAATCCCATACAAAGCATCTTCGGGAATCTCAATTGATCCAATGAAATCTGATTCAGTTCTTGTCAACATAGCTCCTGCCTATTTATAGTTGTAACCCATTTCTTACTCGTCTGTAATTTTACGCATTATTCTTCAAGAAATTGGTAGTCAGAAAAAAAAAATCAATGCCGGGATTTTCAACATGTTTTTTCGGTTTTATCATCCAATCTCACATTTGAATTCCGTTTTGGTTTAAAGATATGAAAGTTCTCAAATCTTTTGCTATGACCAAGATTTTCGCTTAAAGGCTGAGACGAAGTAATTTCTCTCCGACTGATTTGCAATTGTGACAAACGTACATTTTTTCCGCACAGATGTGCGCAAATTTCATAGTTATGTTTCATTTTGCATTGAATCTTTTCAAGAATTCAGGATATTTAATTTTATCATCTCCTTTACAATATCTTGTTTCTCAGTAGTTTAAAATAATATTCTTTCTTTCCTTTTTGCCTGAGCCCGGCGGTGGCATATCGTTTGTATTTATCCTTTGCTGCATCATTTCAACTTTCAGAAATATCTGTTTAACAATAATCTACTGCACTTTCAAAGATATATTAAACAGAACTGAGGCTCAGTGAGAAGTTCAGATGATCATAAACAATTAAGAATATGAATAATACTTATGAAACCAAAATGATGTCTGGCGCTGCAAACAACCTTGACTACTTATCATGAAATCCCTGGTTACCATTAATTCTTCCAATAGCAGGTTAATATTGATAAAAAGAAGTGTAACATTCTTTTTGCCAATAGTTAACGGGCAATGGTTTGGGGAAAAAGTATATCGCAGCCTTTCTTTTGCTTCCCTTCTATTCATTCTCCTAATTTCTCAAACCGTTAAAAGTCAAATTACACAGAATGATAGTTGTCATAATTCACTTCCTTTTTGTGGTTCAGCGTTGTATACATTTGCTGCCGGGGTTTCTCCTGGTTGGGGAACAGACGCCCAGATAGGGCCAAACTACGGTTGTTTATCCTCGCAGCCCAACCCGGCATGGTATTTCATGCAGATTGGAACATCGGGCAATATTATTATCCATATGCAAAGTACACCGCTAAGAGATATTGACTATATCTGTTGGGGCCCATTTACTTCACCAACAGGAGCATGTGTTTCAGGTTTAACTTACAGTAAAATTGTAGATTGCTCCTATTCAACATCCGCTACTGAAGTATGTACAATATTAAATGCACACGCTGGTGCCTTCTACATACTTCTCATAACCAATTATTCAAATCTGCCATGCGGTGTCACCTTTTCACAAACAAATTATGGCCTTCCCGGAGCGGGGTCGACCAACTGTGATATTGTTACCGATTGTTCTATCTTTTCACTTGCTACTGTAGTCGGTCCTTGCGATCTGGCAACAGGTCACTTTTATGTCAGCGGTGTTATTGAATATGCTAATACTCCTGCCACAGGACAACTTACGCTCACTGACATTACTGCTGTACCAAACATATCACAAATATTTTCAGCTCCCTTTACAAGCCCGCAATCTTATATGTTATCAAACATTCCATGCGACGGACTTGTTCATACTATCACAGCGGCATTCTCTGACAGTTCTGCCTGTACATTTACGCAAACTTATACTGCGCCGTCAAATCTTTGCCCTGATGCAGTTATCTCAGGCGGAGGGCCAATTTGTAACAATGGAACTGACCAGACAGTAGTATCAATAAATTTCACACAGGGATCCCCACCTTATGACTTTACTTATGCCATCAATGGAGTTTCAAGACCTCCTATCTTAAATTATTCCGGCCCCTTCCCATACCAGATAAATACCTCTACACCTGGAACTTACACATTGATTTCAGTCTCCAATCTAATTTGTTCAGGAACTGTATCCGGGTCAGCCGTTGTTACTTTACATCCTTTACCAATTCCAACAATCGCAGGGCCAGGCTCAGTTTGTGCCGGGGCAAGTGGCAACATATACACCACTGAATCAGGTATGACAAACTATACGTGGAATGTTTCTGCAGGAGGGGCTACTACTGCAGGAGGAACTTTAACAAGTAATTCCGTTACGGTCACCTGGAATACCCCAGGAGCACAATCAGTCAGGGTTGGCTATACAGATATTAATCTATGTTCAAGTGCAACACAGACCATCTATCCTCTTACAGTTAACCCATTATTACCCGCAAGTGTAAGCATTGCAGCAGTTCCTTCCGGAGCGATTTGTCCGGGGACAAGCGTTACATTTTCTGCCACACCAACGAACGGAGGAATAACGCCAACTTATCAATGGAAAAAAGGCGGAGTAAATATTTCGGGTGCAACAAATCCTACGTACACAACAACGACACTGGCAAATGCGGATGCAATTACTGTGGAGATGACATCAAATGCAATCTGCGCTACTGGTTCACCGGCTACTTCCAATACAATAACAATAAC
>CAIWTA010000243.1 GCA_903915465.1 uncultured Bacteroidales bacterium
CATCACCTCATCAACTCATCAACTCATCAACTCATCAACTCATCAACTCAGCTGGGTCAAAGTTCGGATTCAAAGGAATTCATTAAAAATTATTTACTACTTTTGGTTCCTTATTTTCAATCACTATTCATACCCGATATGTACGGAAAATTCAGGGAATACCTGCAGAAACAGATAGATAGTATTATTTCTGAAGGGTTATACAAAAATGAACGTATTCTTGTCACCCCACAGGGTGTTGAAATCAAAACCGACAAGGGGCAGAAGGTTTTGAATTTCTGCGCGAACAATTATCTTGGTTTATCAAATGACCCAAGGGTAATGGCCGGAGCCAATTATACTTTTTTCCGTTATGGTTATGGAATGTCGTCTGTCCGGTTTATCTGTGGAACACAAAAGATACACAAAGACCTCGAAAGCAAATTGAGTGAATTTCTGGGGATGGAAGACACCATTCTTTATTCCTCGGCTTTTGATGCAAATGGGGGCGTATTCGAGCCTTTGCTTGGGGAGCAGGATGCAATCATTTCGGATGAATTGAATCATGCTTCAATCATAGATGGTATTCGTCTTTGTAAAGCCAAGCGGTTCAAGTACAAGAACAATGACATGGAAGACCTGGAAGAGGTACTTCAGGATGCAAGTGAGGCAAGATTTAAGCTTATTGTTACTGATGGGGTTTTTTCAATGGACGGGATCATAGCGCAGGTTGATAAGATCTGTAACCTGGCTGAGAAATATGATGCTCTTGTGATGGTTGATGATTCGCATGCTACAGGATTTGTAGGAAAGACCGGAAGAGGGACGATTGAATATTGTAATGCTCAAGGGCGGGTTGACATCATCTCAACGACTTTTGGAAAAGCATTGGGTGGTGCATCCGGTGGTTGTATTTCCGGGAAAAAGGAAATTATTCAAATTTTGCGTCAGCGTTCACGGCCATATTTATTCTCCAACACACTTACACCTGCCATAACCGGAGCCACTTTAGAGGTACTGAACATGCTTTCAGAGTCGACGGCATTAAGGGACACATTGTTTGAGAACACGAAACTTTTCAGAAAGGGGATGGAAGACCTCGGGTTTCGTATCGTTCCGGGAGTACATCCGATTGTTCCGGTTCTTTTCGGACATCTTCCTAATGATGCGCAACTTTCGCAGGATTTTGCCAATGCATTGTTGGATGAGGGTGTGTATGTTATCGGCTTTTATTATCCGATAGTTCCTAAAGGAAAATCCAGAATCCGTGTGCAGATCAGCGCTGCTCATTCAATGGAACAGATAGGATTTGCCCTGGATAAATTCAGGAAGGTCGGAAAAAAACTGGGAGCAATATAAAATGCAAAATGCAGGAATGTAGGAATGCAGGAATTATAGATTCTTTTTGTTCTGCATTACTGCATTCCCGCATTCCTTGATCTGTTCGCCGGTGAACTATTTCTTTACAAACTTACAAGTGCTTTTTTCTCCGTGGACATTTACGAGGGTAATAAAATACATACCTGTCGGAAGATCATTAACCGGAACTTTCTGAACTGCATCCATCATAATTTTCCTTGTTTGCATTAATCTTCCTGTCACATCATAAATTGAGAGTGAACTTAACAACCCAAAGCTTCCTGTTTTAATATATAATTCGGCTTCGACGGGATCCGGATATACCTGAATGCCATTTTCTGCAGCTATCCTTGAAGTTCCGGCCGGAAAACTAATTGTGTTCAGCGTGGTATTGGTAATAACAGGTGCATTGTAATCAAAATATATTGCCGCTTTGTTTTGAATTTTCGTTCCAATTGCCAGATCTGGTTTTTGCTTGATTGAGTAGGTAACTATTCCGTTGCTGTTGATTTCGTTTTCGGCCTTCCACACCAAGTGTATATTTTTGAACGTGAATTTCAATATACCGGTTTGAGAAAGTTCAGCAGTGTACGGATGGCTTCCATATCCGGGCTTCAGTGTAGTAAAGTCCATGTTCTGATCCAATGTATCGATCAGTATTACATTTTCCGCGTAATAGGTGCCGGTGTTCTGGAAATGAATGACATAATCCAGGACAGAATCATTCACGCTGATCAGGCCTTGTGTCCCGTCTCCCTTTGGAAAGACTTCTTTATCATTAGGATCATAGGACCCCACGACCGTTTCCTGAAAATTGCGGTAATTATTCCAGGGAGTAAAATCATTCAGCCAATTGGATATTGGAGGATTATATGATACAATTCCCGTAAAATTAAGAATGGTGCCTAAGGGTATATTGGTCGGTAAATTATTATAGTAAATAAATGAGGCGATATTTGCTCCTGGCGATAAAGAAACAGGATTCAAATTTTCGTACCACGGAGATGTAAGAGGGTTGAGGGGAATCGTGCTACCTCCTATTAATGATATTTGTGTGTCAGTCATATAATTCATGTAGATATCTGATCCCGGAACTGTTCCGTCGTTTTGAATTATCAACTGTTGCGAATAAGGATTCCCCGGGATAGCCCTGGTCCAACTGGTGGCAATGAGATGAACATCTTGCAGGGGATTAATAATGTTAAAAAAATCATGTGTCTGGTGGCATCCTGAGGATGCTGTAACAGAAACAGGAACAGGATCATTGTTCGGACATACGGGTGTAAGCGGGTAAATATATTGAACAACTTCAGATAAAGTATAGTTCCCCGTCGGTACAAGGAAAGAATAATAACCTGTTGCATCTGTCCAGGTGTATCCAAATGGGTCAAGGTGTACCTGGATATGATCTATTCCCGGCTCACCGGGATCAAATGCACAATTGGCGTTTTGATCGTGATAAACATAACCGTCAATTCGGCAATAACAGGCATTGCTGGTTGCGCTGTTACCAACGATACAGTATGCTATTTTTGAGCATCCGGTAACAACATCTGTTACTGTTACCCAATAATTGCCTGGGGCCAGGTTTGTTGCAGGATTTGATGTTGCCCCGTTCGACCAGTAATAAGAATAAGATCCGCTTCCGCCGGTCGGATATGCCGTGAGACTCCCGTTGAACGCATACATGCATGTTGCAGGCACAGAAGTTATCCCGATATGAACAGGGCTCACCGAATACACCTGGGTGTTTTTTGTTACAGAACACCCATTGGCATCCGTAATTTGACATGAATAATTAGCTGGTGAAAGATTATAAATGTTTGAAGTCGTTGCAGAGGTATTCCATAAATAGGTAAAAGGTGAAGCAGTTCCTGAACAGCTCACTCCCGCTGAACCTGTATTTAAAGGACAAACTGCATTTGTTGAGTAAATGGAAGCATTGATAACACTTTGGGGAGGGATAATGACGATCCCTGTCTGCACGCAACCAGTATTATCGGTCACTGTAAATCTATAATTTCCGGCAGGAAGATTGCTGGCTGTATTACCTGTTTGCTGAGGATATGTATTCCATACCACCGTATATGGAGATATCCCTCCGGTTATGGCTAAAGTTGCACTTCCGGTTTGGGCCATGCAGGAGCTTGGTGTTGCAGTATAGGTAACCTGAATGGGTGTTGTGGCATTCAGTAAGATGCTGCTCGTTCCTGTGCAGCCATTATGATCGGTTACAATGACACTGAGATTCGTTCCCCCGCTTAAGGAAATTGCTTCCTGCGCAACCTGTCCATCACTCCAGAGATAGCTGTAGGGAGTCGTGCCTCCCGATCCAAAAGCCATTACAGCACCATCGTGCAGGAGGCAGGTAGGCGGATGGATAACGACAAAATTAACTGGGATCTGCACTACCTGGTTGATATAAAAAAAGCGCTCAGTATAACAGCCGGAATTATCTGTAACGGTTACAGAATATTCCCCTGAGGATAACCCGCTGACTGATGCTGAAGTAGCCCCGTTCCACCAGTGGTATGAATAGGGGGGAGTGCCCCCCGAAAGGCCGGTTATTGTTGCTGTTCCATTTGTACAGTTCGCAGGAGTTGTTGAAATCCCGAAATAAACAGGTGAAACATTCTCAATAAAGATCGTTGAATCAAGAAATACATAACAGCTGGCAGAATAAACTTTTGCTTTATACTCACCTGGAAGTAAACTCATTGGGTTCCCGGTCCCAACATACACACCGGGGTAAGGAGAAGAATTATCATACCACTCAACATAATCAGGCAAAGCACCACTGTTAATGGTAATTGTGGCACTTCCCGGATTCGGACACTGGGCAGGTGTTGTATTGAAAGGAATGTCAACATTAAACGGAAGGGTCAAAGGTGTATTTTCAAACCAGTAACCTCCGAAATTATCCGTAACATACACCCAGGGTGTATATTCCCCTGTGTAATTATCCACTAACGAACCTGAAGAATGCATTTGGTGTGTAGGATCATAATAGAAAAAAGTAAGTGGTGGGGTCATCCCGGTCATGGTAAGGGTAAAACTTCCATCACCAGTACAGGGTTGATGAACATTGGTAAACGTTCCGGTTTGCCCGAAAGCATTTGCACCCATGAAACCTGAAAGCCCCATAACGATCAGGCAAAAAAGTACGCTTTGTAATTTGTAATTCTTTGTTTTCATATGGTTTGTTTTTAAGGGTCAAAGCATTAATAGTCTTCCTTCGTTTAACAATCATGAAATCCAATTAAATATTTTCTATATGATAGAATTGATAATATGATAAAGGTTGCTTCATTCGATAAAATTATTTTTCAATTTAATGCGAAACATCATCTTTGAGCGAACGGCTGTCCCTGTATATTTAGAAACCAACTATGTAAAATCTTCAAAAGAAATTGTAATTTGCACCCCATTATGATTTATGGCATTGGAACAGATATAATTGAAGTGAGCCGTATCAAGTCTGTTATGGATCGTGACATCGGTTTCAGGGAGAAGATTTTCACTCCCGGAGAAATTGCGTATTGTGAAACGAAAAAACACAAGTATGAGAATTATGCTGCACGGTTTTCGGCCAAAGAAGCCTTTCTGAAAGCAATAGGAACAGGCTGGAGATTTGGCATCCGGTTTGCCGATATCGAGATTTACCACGATGAATATGGCAAGCCGCTCATACGATTATCCGGGAAAGCAGAACAACTTTCAAAAGATGAGGGTATTTCGAAAATTCATGTATCTTTATCGCATCTAAAAGAGATGGCTACAGCAATAGTAGTTGTGGAAGTTAAAAAGTAACAATCTAAGACACAGTAAAAATTTACGATTAACTGAGTTACGAATTACGATTGAAGTTAAGGATTGCCGATTGACGATTTGAGAATAATTTGAAGGTAAATAGAAAATAAACGTAAATCGTAACTCGAAAAATTTATTCGTCAATCGTAAATCGTCCATTCGCAACTTAACTTTAATTGATTCGTAATATTTTAAAACACAAACAATTTAAACAGACTCAAAATTTTTTTTATTTGAAAACTACAAATTTGAACAAATGACAAACATTGGATCTTACGAAGAAAGAATAAAAAACTTTGATTGGAGTATTTCCGAAAAGGAGTTGGATTACAAACCCGGAGATATTATCAATATCGGCTGGTACTGTTCCGACCGGATTTGCCAGATGGGTAATGCGGAAAAGCCGGCGCTGATCTGGGAGGGGTCAACCGGGAATGAAAAACGTTACACTTACAACGACCTTCGGCTCAACAGCAACACCATTGGTCATTTTCTCCGGGGACTGGGCATTAAACCAGAGGACCGTGTTTGCCTGTTCATGGATAAGATTCCCGAACTTTACATCGGGTTTCTGGGAATTTTAAAGATGGGAGGCATTGCACAGCCTCTGTTCTCAGCATTTGGAGATGAGTCCCTTTTTGTTCGCCTCGACAATGCGCAAACTACTGCCATCATCACCCAGAAGAAACATGCACCCAAGGTTCGAAAGATCATGGACAAGATGCCCTATCTAAAGCACCTGATCATTGTTGACGCGGACCCGGCTAAGCCGCTGCTTGACCGCGAAGTTGCATTTGATATGGAGAAGTCCGAAAAGGTCGATCAGTTTGAAATTCATCCTACTTATGCAGAATCCCCATCTGTGCTGCATTACACATCAGGAACCACCGGCCAGCCCAAGGGCGTAAAGCATGTCCATTATTCGCTGATCTCACAATATCTCACTTCCAAATGGGTTCTCGACCTGCAGGATACAGATATTTACTGGTGTACGGCTGATCCCGGGTGGGTTACCGGAACATCTTACGGAATCATTGGCGCCTTCAGCAATGGCGTAACCCAGTGCGTGCTGGATGCCGGTTTTTCGGCCGACAACTGGTACCGGTTTATTGAAAAGCACAAAATCAGCATGTGGTACTCCGCCCCCACTGCAATCCGCTCTCTGATGAAAGCCGGCGATGAGGTGATCAAGAAATATGACCTTTCATCGCTTCGCCACCTCGCTTCCGTGGGCGAACCACTCAACAGCGAAGCAGTTATCTGGTCCGAAAAAGTATTTGGTAAACCATTCCTCGACACCTATTGGCAAACCGAAACCGGGTCGATGATGATCACCAACTTCCCCGGGATGAAAATCAAACCTGGCTCTATGGGCAAACCTTTTCCCGGCATTACAGCCACCGTGATCGATGCCGAAACGTTCGAACCATATATTGAATCCGGGAAAATCGGCCTGATTGCCATTAAGCCAGGCTGGCCTGCCATGATGCGCACATACTGGCGCAATGAAGAAACTTATAAGAACAAATTTAAAAATGGCTGGTACCTTCCCGGCGACCGTTCAAGCATCGACAATGAAGGCTATTTCTGGTTTGTGGGGCGCGATGACGATGTGATCAACACCGGTGGCCACCTTGTAAGTCCGTTTGAGGTAGAATCAGCTTTGCTTGAGCATCCGGCTGTAGCCGAATCGGCTGTTGTTGCCAAACCTGACTTCGTCAACATGGAAGTGGTCAAGGCTTTCGTTACCCTGAAACCGGGTTTTACAGGCAGTAAGGATCTCGACCTCGAAATTATGAATTTTGTTCGTAAGAAATTGTCGCCGTTGGCCATGCCTCAGGAAATTGAGTTCATCGATTCTTTACCAAAGACCAGAAGCGGAAAAATCATGCGGCGCATCCTTCACGCAAAAGAGTGGGGAGAAGAGATCGGAGATACCAGCACACTTGAGGATGATTAATTTATAATTTTTAATTTGTACATACTAAATGACAATTTACGATTGGACGATTGACGATTGACGATTTGAAAATAATTTGAAGGTAAATAGTAAAATATTCGTAAATCGTAATTCGAAAAATTTATTCGTAAATCGTAAATCGTCCAATCGTAAATTTTAGCAGTCTTTAACCCTATTCACAATATTTTAAACAATTAAATACAGTATCAACCCTAAAAATAGGAGAACCTACCATGGATGAAATGCAAGAAAGTATAAAAAATTATGTGGTCAAGGAATATGTAGAGGACGACACGGAACTAACCTTTGATTCCCCGCTGATTTCAGGCGGTATTGTCGACAGTTTTTCAATGGTTTCACTAAAACGGTTCCTGGAGAACAAATACAACATTTCTATTCCCGATGATAAGGCAACTCCGGAAGCCTTCGACTCAGTAAATAAGATTTGCGCGTTGGTCAGGGAATATGTTAAATAAAAGGAGGTAAATATGGCTTATACCGACAAAACCCGCGGGATGTATTCTGAAATCCTCACCGGCTTGAAAAGCGCCGGTTTGTTCAAGCAGGAACGCTACATCCATTCAGCCCAGGCTGCCGACATTGAAGTTGAATTTCCGGCAGGCGCCTCATTAAAGAAAGTTATCAACATCTGTGCAAATAATTACCTTGGAATGTCGAGTCATCCCGAAGTGGTAAAAGCTGCCCATGAAGGTCTTGATTCACATGGTTATGGCATGTCATCGGTGCGATTTATCTGCGGAACACAGGATATTCATCGCACGCTTGAACAGATGGTTACCAAATTTCTTGGAACTGAGGACACTATCCTTTTCCCATCTTGCATGGATGCAAATGCAGGCGTATTTGAAGCGGTACTCACCAAAGACGATGTGATGATCTCCGACCGGTTGGTTCATGCTTCCATCATCGATGGTATCCGACTTTGCAGCGCCATGCACGACACTTTCAAGCATTCCGACATGGAACATCTTGAGGAGAAACTACAGCTTCATAACGATAAGCGTCTGAAGTGTGTGATCACCGATGGCGTTTTTTCCATGGATGGCGATACCGCCAGACTTGACAAAATGGTTGAGCTCTGCGAAAAATATGATGCACTTTTGTTCGTTGATGATTCCCATTCCAGCGGTTTTATTGGAAAAACCGGTCGTGGTACCCACGAACATTGTGGTGTGATGGGGAAAATCGACATCCTTACCACTACGTTCGGAAAGGGTCTTGGCGGAGCATCCGGAGGTTGTGTCTCCGGACGTAAGGAATTGGTGGAGATGTGTCGCCAAAAAGCTCGCCCTTATCTTTTCTCAAATACGATTGCCCCCCCGGTTGTTGCCGGTGTAATCAAGGTACTTGAAATTCTTTCTGCATCAACCGACCGTCGAGACAAGCTGGAAAGCAATACTGCATTCTGGCGCAAGGGATTGATCGATGCCGGATTGATCATCAAAGCAGGCGATACACCGATTGTACCTGTGATGCTTTTTAATGCAAAACTGGCGCAGGATGTTTCGCGTGATTTGTATGACGAGGGTATTTATGCCATCGGATTCTTTTTCCCGGTAGTGCCGCAAGGACAGGCTCGAATCCGCACCCAGATTTCTGCCGGCCATGAGATCAACCATCTCGAAAAAGCACTTGATGCCTTCAGAAAAGTAGGTAAAAAGTACAATATTCTTGGTAAGACCAAGCTGGAAATTATCGAAATGTACGGAATGTAATATACCCCACCCCTTGCCCCCCCAATTGGGGAGGGGTTGGGGAGGGGCAACACAGTTAATTATGGAAACAAAACTTGCCAATCCTGCCCCAATAGGGCTTATGGGCTTTGGGATGACCACGGTTCTTTTAAACATTCATAATGCTGGGTTTTTTCCAGTCAGCGCGGTGATCCTTGCAATAGGATTCTTTTATGGGGGAATTGCCCAGGTTATTGCCGGGATTCTGGAATTTAAGAAAGGGAATACTTTTGGTATGACAGCTTTCGTCTCTTACGGAATGTTCTGGATTTCCCTTGTGGCGATATGGCTTATACCCGACATGAGGACAGGCAAAGGGATTAAAACCGAAGAGGCCTTCATGGGATGGTTCCTGTTTCTGTGGGGTTTATTTTCATTTTTCCTCTGGATCGGAACTTTTGGAAAGAGCAGAGTGCTGCAGTTTATTTTCTTTACGTTATGGATATTGTTTTTTCTACTTGCTATCCGCGATTGGACAGAATCCGTCCTGATCGGCGTTATTGCAGGATATGAAGGAATAATTTGTGGTGCATCGGCAATTTACCTTGCAATGGCTGAAATGCTTTTGGAGGCGAGAGGAAAAAAGATACTACCCTTTTGATCAGAGTTGTGAAAAATTATGATTGAAGCCTTTGTACACTTGACATCATTGATATGAAAAATGTAATTCTGATCATTGTTTTTTTCTTTTTTTCTGGAATGTCCTTTTCTCAGAATCCTTCACAACCCTATAATAATAATCAGAATCTGCGCGCAGATCTTGATAAAGCCATTGTACAGGCGCAGAAAGAGAATAAGCATATCCTGATCCAGTTTGGCGGAAACTGGTGCTCCTGGTGTCTTCGTTTCCATGCTTTAGTGAAAGGAACTCCGAAGATTGATTCACTGATGAAAGCGAATTATGTTTATTTGTTATTGAACATTCCGAGAGAAAAGGGAAAACGGGATTATACGATATTCAAACAATTTGAATATCCGGATCGTTTCGGGTTCCCGGTTTTTGTAATCCTTGATAAATCCGGTAAACGGTTGAATACACAGGACTCTGATGCGTTTGAATATCCGGATCCCAAAATTCCGGGATATGATACTTCCAAAGTGGTTCGTTTCCTCGACATGTGGACAGTAAAAGCTATCGATCCTGCTACTTATCTGAAAAAATAGGGGCTCATAGAGACTGCTTAAAAATTTCATTACAACAATTTCAATTCTTAATAAAATTATCTTCCTTTACCGTACTTTCTTTTGCTTCCACCAAAAGAAAGTACCAAAGAAAAGTCACCGCTGTTTGAAATTCATTAAAAATCTTCGTCATTCGCTAAACTGCGGAAACTCGTTGCTGCGCTCCTCAAAC
>CAIWTA010000244.1 GCA_903915465.1 uncultured Bacteroidales bacterium
ACGCAAAGAAGATCAGGAATGATATTAAAAAATCCCTCCATCAAATCATTGTAGGGAAGCAGATCCTGAAAATGTGTAAGCGACCCACTTGAAACGGTTTCCTTCTGCAGGTTTTGACGAAGATTTTTTGAATTCTTTATTTTCACTTTTAAAGAAGCTTTTATGGGCAAATTTAATTTATTTTATAATACCGGGAACGCTTTCTTATAATCATATCTGCTTTAAAACTAGCCATTACAGCATTATTCATCATACTTTCAGTCTTATTGACCGTTATCAAACCAAGGGCATGAACTCAAGTCAACCTCAAATTGCAACTCACTAAAATAAAACAAAATGCGTATGTTGTTAATAATAAATATTGAAAAGGATAAAGAACAATCAGAAATTTTATTGACTTTTGTTTCACGTTAGGATTTCCCTTCATTTTGAAAAACACATTTTAAGAGCAAAGTTATGAGTGCCAATAATATTAAATTTGATTTTGACGATATCCTTATTCATCCTGCAATGAAAAGCAGGATTAATTCCAGAAAAACAGTGAATGTGCTGGATGAAAATGGAATGCTTCCATTGTTTACAGCCCCAATGGACACCGTAACAGACAGCGACCACCGTAAAATATTCAATGAAAACTTAATTTATCCCATCATTCCAAGAACGCAGACAAAATTGTTAAGCGCAGAAGAATGCAGAAAACTAAACAGTTGGGTTGCTATCAGCCTGGATCATTTTGAAACCTTGTTCCTGAAAGGGAATTTTAACAAAAGTTCAGCGAAATACTTTATCTGCATTGACATTGCTAACGGCCACATGAAAAGATTGATCGATACAGTTAAAAAAGCCAAAGAAAGACTTCCGGATAACTTGGTTTTAATGGTTGGAAATGTCGCGAACCCACTCACTTTTATTGAATTATCAAAAGTTGGCGCTGATTATGTCCGCGTGGGTATTGGAAATGGTTCGGGGTGCAGCACTTCTGTTCATACCGGAATTGGATATCCTTTAGCTTCCCTTGTTCATGATATTCAACAGGAAAAACGGAAAAGCCCGGGAAAATTCGCCAAGGTTGTGGCTGACGGCGGGATTAAAAAATATTCAGATATCATTAAAGCACTGGCGCTCGGTGCAGATTATGTAATGTGTGGTGGGATTTTTAATAAAGCCTTGGAATCGGCGGGCTATACTTATGCTGCGAACAAAAAGTTCGAAGGCTATACGGTTCCTGGTGACCAGGTAAACCAGTACAGCGATGATGTGAAAACAGCTTTTAAAATGGGTTCACTTTTTTACAAAAAGTTCAGAGGAATGAGTACCAAGGAAGTACAAGCTCACCTGGGAAATGATCTGCGGTCTTCGGAAGGAGTTACAAGGATGATCCAGGTCGAATATACCCTTTCCGGGTGGGTCGAAAATTTCATCGATTATTTTTCATCAGCAATGTCTTATACCGATTGTAAGGAGTTGTCAGGTTTTATCGGAAAACCAGAGTGGAGCATGATAACACAAAACAGTTTCATCCGGTTTAACAAATAAGGTTCATTGCAAAAAGGCATACTTCTGCTTTTACTTTTTTTCACCACAATAGGATATAACAGCACTTGACGAAGGAAAAGGCCAGTTTTACATAATTATTTTCAAAAATTTATTTTTTAAAAGCGGCCCCCCTCAAAAATAAACCGTACCTTGTCGAAAATCACAATTTTTTACACCCCTAATACGTAACAGAAAGATGGAAAATGAGGTCTTGGAGAACAGGAAGAAATTGAATAATTACAGAATCAAAGCACACTCGGTAAAGCTATTGACTGGCTCTATTGTTGACAAATATCCTGTAGTGATGGATGGTGGAAAAACGATAATTTTTATTTCAGATAAAAGTAAAGAATCCGAAACACGAGAACGCTATGCATTGCGAAGGGGCAATATGGTCGTTTTACCTTTGCATTCATATTCGCGGCGTACCAAAACTTCTTAGCATCGAAGTCGGCAGAATATGGTGTGCCGGAATTTTTCTCTTCGCGCACATTTCAGAAATTCTAGCCCGAGGTTCCTGGTTATTGTTTAATAATTTCAACCCTGCGATTTTTTGCTCGTCCGGTTTCGCTTTCATTGTCTTCAATGGGTTTTTCCTGCCCCCATCCCCTGGAAGTAAGGCGTGTTTTATCGATGCTTTTAGCAGTAAGGGCGTTCATAACTGATTTCGCACGATTTTCCGAGAGTGTTTTATTGGCAGCTGGCGTTCCAATGTTATCGGTATGTCCTTCAATACTTATTTTCAGGGAAGGATTGGCTTTCAACATTTCCACCATCTGATCAATGATTGGCTGAGATTCTGGTTTAATATCTGACTTGCCTGTCTCAAAATTGATATAGAGAGACACGGAACCATTTTGTGTCAATCCGTCGAACATTTCATTTGCCAGTATCTCCTGCTTCATGGGCTCTACTTCAAGAACCAATAATTTATAAGTCTGTGCAACATCGGATGCACTTTCAATGATGATCCAGAAATCCTTATCTTTGATTTTCATATGCAATGTGGCATCCTGGGAACCAAGATAGATACGCTTTCCATTGTACTTTGCAATGGCATTCTCAAAATTCTTCACGACCTGGAGGAACGAAGGAGCCTGCTGTCCGCTCTCGGTATTGAGCTCATAACTGATTTCGGTTTTGTTTCCTTCAATGTTTTTTGAAACATCACCACTCATCCATACTGTAACAGCATCGAAATTTTTTATACACCCTGTTATGTAGAAATTCGGCATACGGTTGAACATCGGGTAATCCTTGCAGCCCTCAACATCTCCCTGGGAATATGTCATGTAAGGAAATGCGATCAGAATGATCCAAAAAAACAGTTGATTTTTCATATTATAGACTTTTGATTGTTTTGAAAATAATTATTTTCATAGTGTTGGTTAGGAATACTATAGTATATTTCTTTTAGATAAATTTCCTGGTAAAAGTACGGAAATTACTGCACATTCGGCTTACGACTTACGATTTTCGGTTTCCGAAATTCAAGCCATCAACTTATCAGCTTATAAACCTATCAACCTTTCAACTTTCCGACTTTCGTCTTCTTTTCAGCAAACAGCACCGCGGAATATTTATAATACAACTCAAAAAGAGACTCGATCCGCTTCGTTTCATTCCTCAATTACACCTTATCCATGACATTTGCATTTTTGAAGTCAATACACCAAAATGGGAAGTGTCTGCATTTGGTATAACTGAAGCAAGATTGCCTGCAATAGTTTCTGGAGATTTGAAGCCGATATGGTATATATTTCCTGACTGGCCAGTTCAATTTAAAAAAATAGAACAAAAATAGATTTATCGGTCTCCAAAAATCAGAGAGATGAATAAGCAAAACAATAATTAAAATCACTTTTACCGTCCCCAGCACAAAAAAGATAATCCGTAAACCATTGATTTACGGATTATTCTATCAATATGATCGTACCCGGGATCTGGTGACAGATATAAACAATGCCGATGAATCTACCAAGGTTACCGGGATGCTGATGAAGTTGAGCGAAGATCGCAAAATTCATATCCTTTGTGTTTTGCATGAAAATAAAGGGGACCGCAACTCAAGGGGGCACATTGGGACCGAACTTCAGAATAAGGCCGAGAGTGTTATTCGTGTATCGAGAGACTCCGAAAACAAGCAGCATTCCAAAGTTGAGCCGGTTTATCTGCGTGAC
>CAIWTA010000245.1 GCA_903915465.1 uncultured Bacteroidales bacterium
GGAAACAACGTGTTTATCGGGTTATACGACATGTCGGGGAAAGCAATCCTTCAAATTAAAAAGTTTTTTCGGGAAGGGCATCATTCGTTTTTTCTGAATAGTATTCAAGGAGGCGTATACTACCTGAAAGTTGAATCGGTTGATTATCTATATACAGATAAACTGATCAGCTATGCAGCAGTAATAGGATGCCCTGTTATACAAAATACAGAATCTACAAGCCATACAAATCAGGGACTATATTTACCCGGTACAACGAAATTGAAAGGATTCAGGGGAACCAAATCAAAAACAAGCATGCAGTTCAATGCTGGTGATACACTGAAGCTTACAGGGAAATCAGGAAATTATAGAACAGTCAGCATGCTGTTTCCAAATCAAAGTCAGACTGTATCCTTTAATTTTGTCAAATGCACCGATGCCGACAGCAATCATTATGCTGTTGTTCAGATAAGTTCACAATTATGGATGCAGGAAAACCTGAAGGCCACTCATTACCGCGACGGATCAGATATCCCTAATGTGCCTGACAGTGCCACGTGGGCAAACCTCACCATAGGTGCATATTGTGATTATCATAATCTTCCTGAAGAAGGAGAATATTATGGTCATTTATACAACTACTATGCAGTGGCTGACAGCCGGAATTTGTGCCCTCCTGGATGGCATGTGCCTGCCCACAGTGAATGGAACATCATGGAGAAGGTGCTTGACAATACCGTTGATACAACGGCGCTCGGCGGTACAGGGACTGTCATCGGAAGGATACTGAAGGAAGGTTGTAACACACGCTGGGCATATATGGATTCGACATATGGAATAAATTCAGCCGGATTTACTGCTCTCTGCGCAAACTTCAGGAATGCCACCGGAGCATGGAGCCTGGCTCCCGATAATAATCATGATGATTCCTTCTGGACTTCGACCTCTTACAATACCAGTTCTGCTTGGTACCGGAGCCTGCGCTGGTGTTTCAGCGATATATACTCTTTGTTTCCCATGAAAAAGGCCGGTCATTCGGTGCGCTGTATAAAGGATTAATAAACATTGGCGGACCTGACAACAGGGATGTAATATCTGAAGTGTAAAAGACAAAGTGCAAATTATTTTGGACTTTGCACGTTGTATTTAACCAGGCTCACTACACTACTCTGACGAAACATCTAACCGACAGGTCATCCTCGACTTTGCGAAAGTGGTTGATTTTATTGAGGAAATAGATGGTTTATTCTTTTGATTGCATCCGTTTAAATTTCTCAGACAACATTTCTCCACCGTCAGCGCAATTCTCTGCCGGTAATTCATAAAATAAGATTACCATTGCTTCTTTCCGAATCCCTGTGATACGATGGATTCCATCCGTTATTACTTTTGAAATTTCAGCTTTCTTTTCTGCTGATTGAGGTAAAATTGTGATTTGCACGATTGGCATAATATATCCTCCGGGTTTTAATTTTTCTTGAAGTACAAAGATAGATTTCAGAGTGTTATAATTTCTTTAATTCATTTTTGTTTCAATTCGTTTCCAACGGAAAAAGCATCACCAAGTTTATTACCGATATTATAATAGGCCATACTTCCAAATGAACCCCACAACATTGGTCTGACTTTCTCAATGTCCGGAAGTTGTTTTGGATTCAGAACCTCGCTATCAGCTACCATTCCAACAATTTCTCCAATGAACATCGTATGAGAGCCAAGATTAACCTGACTGACCAGTTTGCATTCAAGGGAATAGGGAAACTCTTTTACAATTGGTGCATTAACCAGTTTGCTCATTTCCGGCGTAAGCCCGGTCTCTTTGAATTTGTCGTATTCTCTTCCTGAGACCATGCCGACAAAATCGGCTTCTTTAAGATACTTCTCAGAGGGAATATTTACTGTGAATGCCTCCATCTGTTTGATGTTATGATAACTAAGTGTAGCCTCTCTTATTGACACACTGATACATGGCGGTTTGCTTGATGCGATTCCACCCCATGCGGCATTCATCATATTTGGCTTACCCTCTGGGCTATATGTTCCAATAATGAGCACTGGAGAGGGGAGTAATAAAGTTTTCGGTGGAAGAGAAAGTTTCATATTTGGTGATTTTTGAATGATCCCAGATTACTTGAAAGTAGTTGATTTCATTGAGGAAATGAACATTTCATTATAAAAGTAACTCCAATACTTTATCATGTGGTTCAATAAACCCAAATTGTCGATAAATCGGGTCACCATCTTTAGTGGCATGCAATTCAATCTTATCAAGATTTCTTTTCTTAGCTTCCTTTATAAGTTTTTCACATAGCAAAGAACCTATTCCATATTTTCTAAACTCTTTAACGGTAAACATATTTAAAATATAGCCAGTTCTTCCATTCAGAACTTCAAAATTACCCGGTTGTTCACGAACAACCATTCCACTAAAACCAACTGGAATGTTCTCATACTCAGCAATCCAAGAAATAAACGAATAATTATTCAATGATTTCGTGAAATATTTCGTTAAGGAGTGCTTTAAGGCCATTTCTGATTCAGGAGATGGGACTCCTTGTATCTCTTTTAAGAAAAGTATCCTGAATTCAACAAGGACTTCAATGTCAGAAGTACTGGCTTGTTTCAGTGTAATTCTGTTCTTATCTATTTCCATTGACAAATAGGTTTATTTAGGACTAGCCTTTAACATGCGAACATTCAATATAGTAGTTGTAAAAGTACTAAAAATGACAACAAATTTGGGACTGATTGCTTTTTAGGTTTCCTATAAATTGGAAGGGACTTAATCAGAGATCCGAGAATCAGCCATTATTCAAACGAAAAAACAGAAAGACAGGTAATTGCCTGTCTTTTTGCGTTTTCTATACACATAAATTCTAACATCTAACTTTTCGAATTTATGGTTTCAACTGATTGTAAATCAATCAATCATTGTTATCTGTACACTTAACTGACCAATTATCTAACTTCAGAATCGTTCAAGATTACGTAAAAGTGGTTGATTTTATTGAGGAAATGGAACTTTGTTCTGAAAATACAGCATCTGAGCGAAATAACTGGTAAGAAATCATTATTGAAGCAAAAGTTATAGTAATTTTATTCAAAGAAGGAATCATTCTTCTTCTTTAGATTATAAGGCTGTTACGTAAATAGAACACGTGAGAATATTGAAAAAAGTTGCTGCAAATGAATATCCAACTATACAAACCCCGAAACCTCATTCTGCAGAACTTCATTGAATACTTCTATATTTTAACCAAGGGTGCAGAAGAGGAAGCGATTACATACCTGACCTTTCCCAACATTTACTCAATGGTTTCCATTAACCAAAATGCGCTGATAAAAACCAGGGGGAATAAGGTAACAGTTGATTATAGTGCGGATAACATATTGGTATCCGGTCTTGCCGTAAGGTATAAACAGCCCTTGCTAATCGAATACACCGGGGCTGCCAATGAGATCACTATATGTTTTAAACCCTTAGGTCTCAATGCATTTTTAAAACTTCCCATAAGCAATTATGCCAAAAATGACACTCTGGAAAATGATTTTCTTCCCTTTGCTGATTTTCTTCATGAGATGAAATCCATTATACTAATGCAAAACGATGACGAAAAAATTGCCGCGATGGAAGCCTACTGGATCAGCAAGCTGAAGGGAGTCAGCCATCCCTTTCTATACCAGGCGCTGAATGACATGTTTCTTCCGAACAACAAAGAGATGACGATTGCTGAAATAGCGTTAAAAAATAAAATCTCTCAAAAAACCCTGATTAAGCATTTTGAGCAACATATCGGTAAAACACCGTCAGATTTCAGAAAAATAGTTCGTTTCAGGAATGCCCTGAAACAAAAGGCCCAGGATAACACAGAGGACAAACTGACTGATATTACATACATTTCCCGCTATTTTGATCAATCTCACATGATCAAAGATTTTAAAGCGCTTACCGGATATAGCCCAAAAGCGTTTTTCAAAAAACTCAGTTCCATCTACGATGGAAAAATAAATTGGATATTTCTGGGCGGGGGTTAAATTTTTACAATTTCCTGAAAAAAGGTATCCATACTTTTGCATGGATTGGATCATTTCATTTGTGATCCTGATAATCCCGCAAACCATGAAAAAACTCCTTGTATTTCTGTTTATTTCTGTCCTGAGCGCATCCGCTTTCGCTGCTGTTGATACACTCCGGCATTATACTCCCGGAACCCCAAGCATCTATTTTCAGACCTATCCGGTTCAGATTGCCAGGTTCATGCTCCCGCAGCCGGGGAACATACAATCCCTGATTGTGGCCCTGGGTGGTGATAATCCATCCGGCTCAGCCACTTTGCATCTGTATGGGCACGAAGGCGGAAATATTGTCCCGGAACTCAAACTCGAACTAACCTCGCCCATTGCATTACAAAAAACTATGGTCGGGGATGAAATGCTACTCGTAACTCTGCCTGCATCAGTTCACCTTGATAATAATCAGTTCTTTGTCTGGATCGACAATTTCCAGAACGGAGCGAAACTCGCATCTGACGATGTTGATTATCCCCCATTCTGCCTTGCCGGATCTTCAGGTGGTGATTTTTATTATGAATATCTCGAAACTTCTTCAGGATCGTTAACATATAAGCCGAATGCCTTTAAGATCGATGTTATCATTGATTACGAAACACTTCCATCCCCCTCATATTTTGAAGATTATACTGTAGCTTCCGGCATTCTTTCCGACGCTTACTCAAACAGGGGCGCTTCAGTTGGTGATTTCAATAATGATGGATGGGATGATTTTATCCGCCGTAATCTTCTCTATAAAAACGATCATGGAACTTTTATTGATATTACCGCATCCGCGGGAATTTCAGGCAATCCGTATGCCAGCGCATTTGCCGACATGAACAATGATGGGCTTCTCGATATCGTTTATGTCCTGATAGATTCAATTATCATATACAGGAACAATGGTGATGAAACATTTACACCGTTTACTGCCGCCACTTCCGGCGCCAATCTCGGATATGATGGCACACAGACTTTCAGTGTCGCTGATATCAACAATGACAAGTACCCCGATCTCTTTATCGGTCGTTTATGGAAAACTTATCCTACAGCACTACCGAATTACCTTTATCTGAACAATAAGGATTTTACTTTAACGGACATCACAACAACCTTATATCCAGATCCAGCCCAGAATCTCCGGCGCACCAGGGCCTCGCAGTTTGTCGATTACAACGATGATGGTTTTGTTGACCTGTATGTAACAAATTATTACCTCGAACGGGATGAATTCTGGCAGAACAACGGAAACCTGAGTTTTACCAATATTATCGCTGCCAAAGGAATCGACTCCAATGCCACCGGGTCCAATCACGGAACAGGCGTTGCGTGGGCTGATTATGATAATGACGGGGATATGGATCTTCTGCTGCCGCAGTTTGCCCACCCTGCCTATGCTGTATTGTATGACCATAGGGGTACGACTATCTATAAGAGTAGCGGCTCTCCGGACTATAACTTTACCGACCTCATAGGCCCTCCTTCCCTTGATGATGATATTGAATTTGAAGAGACGCATGCCGGTGCGGTTTTTGGGGATGTAAATAATGATGGTTTGCTCGACTTCTATATCACGAATTTTTACAATTGTCGTTATTCCGATTTCTACATTCAAAAGCCTGATCACCGTTTTGAACTGAAAACTCAGTATTATCTGCCCGGCCAATATTATAATACAGGGGAGGATGCTCTGATGTTTGATTTTAATAATGATGGCAAATTGGATCTGATTACCGGTCAGTTTAACAAGTTTTTCACCATGTTTAAGAATAATTTCCCCGGGAATAATAACTTTCTAAAACTTTTACTGAGATCGACCGGTGGGAACACCTATGCACTCGGAGGTCGGGCAATTGTTTATTCAGGTGGACAGCAGCTGACCAGGGAAGTTTATACCGGAAGGGGAGCCAGAATGGGTGATCCATATACGCTTCACTTTGGTCTGGGCACCTCCGCTTCTATCGATTCGGTGATTGTAAAATGGCCGGTAAATCCTCCTGTCTATGAAACATTCAAGGGTTTGGAAGTGAATCGTGCATATACTCTTTTTGAAGGAGGACAAATTATCATCACGGGCCAGCAGGAAAAGGAGATACTAAGTTCATTTAAAGTTTTTCCGAATCCTGTGAAAAATCAGGTTACTGTCTCTGCCAGTCTCAATAAAGAATCCGAGATTGAATTATTCATCAGAAACATTACCGGGTCAGAAAGCATACAGATCCTTCAGGGAGTAAAAGCCCAAGCCGGTCCCTTCCTATATAAAATATCGGAACAACATCTGGAGCACCTCGTTTCAGGGGTTTATATTATCTGTTTGAAAACAGATGGACAGGAACATTTTGAAAAACTGATTTTAATGAAGTAACATACAACTAGTAGAACCTCTTCATTAGTAGATTAAGGCAGTAGCCGTTTTGTTGACCTGACGATGAATCCCTTGTAAGTAAATAATTTACAAAGAATTATTGGCCTGGTAATCGGAGAAGCTTTGACGTTGATAAGTATTTCATGAATGGCAACCGCCATCTTCGTGGTTCTTTCCCTGATCTGTTCGTTGAATTGACCTTTTGCTGATTTTTCCATGATTGATTTTTATGGTCAATCTGAAAAACCGGAAAAGGTAATATGTTGATTTTGTTGGAGAAATGAATGTCTATTCGAATTTCGACTAATGCTCCTTTTATGCAACAGAATTTGATGTTGTCATTAAAAAGCTCCATCAATATATTCCTGAAATTTTTCTTTGTATTGCTCGCTGACAGGGATGTATACTTTGCCGTCGAAAACAATTCTGTTCCTTTCAATGACTGAAATCTTTTTAAGATTAACGATATAAGAACGATGAACTCTAATAAACCTGTCGGTTGGGAGTTGTTCTTCGATAGCCTTCATGCTCAACTGCGTCATCACAGGGATACTGTTGATCAAATGTATTTTGATATACTCATGCTGGCTTTCAATATATTTTATATCATCCAGTTCGATTCGGATGAGTTTGTAATCTGATTTTACAAACAAATGACTGGCTGTTGCCCTGATGCTTTCCTTTTGGCTATTCGCGTTTAAATCAATAAGATTTTTCACCTTGTTGGCTGCTTTCAAAAAACTGCTGTAAGTGATGGGTTTTAATAAATAGTCTGCTGCATCTACCTGGAAACCTTCCACTGCATATTCACTGTAGGCGGTTGTAAATACGATATGGGGTTTGTCGGTCAGTGATTTTACAAACTCCAGTCCGCTCAGGTCGGGCATGTTGATGTCAATAAAGATAAGCTGGATTGCACGGTTATTGATGATCTCCATCGCTTCGAATGCACTCCGGCA
>CAIWTA010000246.1 GCA_903915465.1 uncultured Bacteroidales bacterium
AACCCCGGTTTTTAATCTTTTCCATTACCCCGAGCTAAAGCACGGGGTAATTCATTTTCCCACTGAGCTTTCTATTTTGGGTTAAAACCAAAAATAATAACAGTCACCAAATAAGCAGCATTGACCAGTGTGGTCACGCCGAAGGCGTGAATCCCGCGGATGCGGGATAGCGCTGGGCGCAGCTGCGTTGTGGTGACGAGGCCCGCCCGGCCTGAGGGCAAGGATAGTTAAGATATCAGGGCACGCGTTGCAAACGCGCGCCAGCTTAGATATAAGGGCACGCGTTGCAAACGCGCGCCATCTGGGGTGAGATAGAAGAAGACGCAGCTGCGTTGTGGACGACAAGGCCCGCCCGGCCTGAGGGCAAGGATAGTTAAGATATTAGGGCACGCGTTGCAAACGCGCGCCATCTGGGCACGAGCTACAAACGCGCGCCAGCTGGCATTTCAATGATTCATCACTTTCCCACCTAAAATAACCGTTTCAACTTTATTACTCCCATAAGCATAAGGCATAAACTCTAAAGAAGAAATGGGTTTGGTGATGAAGACATTCGCCGTTTTACCTTTTGCAATACTTCCATGTGTACAGGACAAACCCATGGCATAAGCGCCATTGATCGTAACTGCATGAATGGCTTCTGCAGGAAGCATTCGGTAGTTGATACAAGCCATCGATAACACAAGTTGCATATTCCCCGATGGGGATGAACCCGGGTTGAAATCGCTGGCCATCGCGATTGGCAAACCGGCATCGATCATTTTTCGAACCGGGCTGTAAACCATTCCCAGGAAAAACGCTGCACCAGGTAAAACTGTTGGCATGGTCTCACTGTGTAAAAGACATTCAATCTCAGCATCACCGGTATATTCGAGATGATCGACCGACAGCGCATTATACTTTACTCCTACCTGTATGCCGCCTGAATAACCAAGTTCATTTGCATGGATCTTTGGGCGAAGACCATATTTCATCCCTGTCAAAAGAATACGGTCAGTTTCCTCTACAGAGAAAAATCCTTTATCACAGAAAACATCGATATAATCAGCAAGGTCATCAACTGCTACCCGAGGTATCATTTCATTGATTACAAGGTCAACGAATTCGTCCTGACGGTCTTTATAATCAGCAGGAACAGCATGAGCTCCAAGGAAAGTGGGGATGATAGTGACAGGAGAAAGATCTTTTAATTTATTAATCACGCGCAACATCTTCAACTCATCTTCGACAGTCAGCCCGTAGCCGCTTTTAATTTCAACAGCTCCGGTTCCCAGCCACATGATTTCATTCAAACGTAAGAGCGCCTGTTGGATAAGTTCTTCTTCCGTTGATTCATGTATTAACCTGGCTGAATTAAGGATCCCACCGCCACGTTTGGCAATCTCTTCGTAACTCAACCCTTTGATCTTATCCGTATATTCTATTTCCCTGCTGCCTGCATACACAAGATGCGTGTGAGAATCACAGAAGGAAGGAAAAACCATCCGGTTAGTAGAATCGATGATTTCAATCTGTCGGGAATTTGATTCGAAATCCACAGGGAATTTCGCCATTTTCCCGAAATCCGTAATAGTCCCGTTCTCTATTAAGAGCCATGCATCTTTTATCGTTTTCAGGATTGACATATCCTTCCCCTCCACCTTTAGACGAGGAATTTCCTCAACCTGAACGAGTTCTTTGATATTCTTAATAAGTATTGCCATTGGAGCGTTTTTATTGAAGCGAATTTATGGATTTTTCGGATTTAACCATTCATTCATTTTTATGACTGATGTGATTTTTTGCATTTACTGATAATAATCATATGAATTTCTCGGCTATTTCTCCTATATGACTCCATGTAACTGTCAGATTATCACTGCAACTTTCAGACAGACAACCCCTGTTTAAAACACAAATGATCGCAGAAAAGGAACAAACAAAACAGCAGTAATTCCCGCGTGAATCAGACTTTTTTTTCGGTTTATGCAACTTTATTCATTCTGCTTCTCCTTGCTATGTCCATGCTTTGTCTAAGGTCTCTGTATGCTTTGGTCAGATAAGGTGTAGATAAGGTGTATGCTCCTATAAGCTCCGAACTTGTATTGGTTAACCCTGTCAAAGAACGGCCCAATTCCTGCAATTTTCATTGTTGACAAAGTGTGAAAAATGGTATCAACATTTATTTCTCATCATCACTTGAGATGCGAGTTATTATTAATATCTTTGTTAAAGCTACATGACTATTGATTTTTTGTTTTGAAATTTATTTCTTAATCACCACTAATTTAACCAATTACAACAGTTCATGCAACACGTTTTTGAGTTTTTTACACATTTATCACTCTTGGTTATCCGGATATTGCGAAGTCTAAATTAATAGTTACCTTAAAACAAGAACGTATGAAAAAACTATTGTTGTTTTGCCTGTTGGCGCTGGGAATCAATGCCCTGGCTCAGGTAGCCGTCAACACCGATGGCAGTGTGCCCGATAATTCGGCAATGCTTGATGTAAAATCCAACTCTAAAGGGGTTTTGGTGCCGCGCATGACGCAGGCACAGAAAAATGCCATCGCAAATCCGGCAACCGGGCTGATGATTTATCAGACCGACAACACGCCCGGATATTATTATAATTCCGGCACAACGGCTGCGCCTTCCTGGATATTGTTCGGAAGCAATGCAGGAGCCTTTAGTCAATGGGGCACCAATGGCAGCAATATTTACTACAACACCGGAAATGTCGGGTTGGGAACTGTTTCACCAAACAGAGAACTTGAGATCAATGGCGGTAATGCTGAATCTGGAATGCGCGTTTCCTGGGGTTCTGTTTACCCTACTGTTTATGGAGAATTGTTGCATGGAGGCTCAGAAGGATTTAAAATCAATGCATCGGCCGGAGGGGGAGGGTGGGCAGATTTGTCATTCCAGACAAACGGAACCACAAAAATGTTTATTGAGAGCGCGGGCAACGTTGGGATTGGAACCACCACCCCAGCCAGTCGGCTGGATGTTCAGGGCAATGTAACCATTCGCAATAAGACTACTGGGGATATTGTAGTTGAACTGGGTACTGGCCTTGATTATGCCGAGGGTTTTAATGTATCTGATAAATCAGGGATTGAACCCGGAAATGTACTGTGCATTGATCCTGAAAATCCCGGAAGTCTGACCATCAGCTCTTCACCCTACGATACAAAAGTGGCCGGTATTGCGGCAGGGGCCAATAACCTGGGATCAGGAATAAGCCTGGGAGGAGGAACCCATGATGTTAATGTTGCCCTGGCTGGCAGGGTGTATTGTAATGTTGATGCATCTTCATGTTCTGTTAAAGTTGGTGACCTGCTGACCACCTCTTCTATTCCCGGTTTTGCCATGAAAGCCAGTGACAACAAACAAGCTCAGGGCGCCATACTCGGAAAAGCTATGGAAAGTCTTGCCAAAGGAAGTAAAGGTAAAATTCTGGTTCTGGTGACTTTACAATAATCCGGAGGAACAGAAGATGAAAACAATATCAAAGCCATTACTTTCCGTAATTTTTACGCTCCTGTTAAATTCAGGTGTTTTTGCTCAGATGGTGAGTATTGATGAAGCAACTATCATCGCCAAAAACTGGATAGAAATTATTAAAGATGAAAAAGGGGGATGGGGTGTGCACCAGACTGCCAGAATTGAACCCTTGCAGGATTTTGAAAAAAACGGCCGAAAATTAGGTTACTTCTGCCATGTAAAGCCCGAAGGATACATTATACTTTCCCTCCGCAGAGAACTCGCACCTGTAAAAGCTTATTCTCCAAAAGGTTATTTTGACCCATCAGAAGAAAGTACTGGTGCCGACATAATAAAAACAACAATGGGAATGATCCTGGATACCATTGAATCTGAATTTGGCCCGCTTGAAAATGTTCAGATGAATTTTCTGGCACCCTTTCTTGAAATAAACTATTGCGCGGCCTGGGAGGCTTTATACAACTACACTCCGGGTGCCTTGCATAAAGGCCGATCCAATCTGATCAACACCAGGAATTATCAGGAGGGTGAAATAATGCTGGAAGGGAATAATTGGCACCAGTATCCTCCTTATAATGAATACTGCCCCTATCTTGCATGTACGGCCACTTCAAACGGCAGGGCATTTGTCGGATGTGTTGCTACTGCAGGGTCTCAGATTATGTATCACTGGTGCTGGCCGCCCTATGGTGTTAGTCCGTACAACGATACATACGACTGGCCCAATATGGCTGATGTGGTAACAGGCTCTTCACCGCAAGCTACTATAAATGCTGTCGCAGAACTGGGATACGAAGTTGGTTTGTGTGTTGATATGGATTTTGGATGTGACGGTTCCGGTGCTACAATGTATTTAATGGAAGGTGTGTTTGAAGGCTATTACCGGTACTCAAGCATTTCAAACACAATTTGGAGGTCGAATTATACAGCTTATGACTGGTTTGAAGCTTTTAAGGATCAGATGAATCTTAACCGGCCTGTTGAATACGGTATTAGCGGACATGCAATTGTCGGGGATGGGTGGCAGGAAATTGGCTCACCAGTGGTTAAGCAATTCCACATGAACTGGGGATGGACAGGGACCAGTAATGATGCCTGGTACACCCTGGATGCAGTACCCAATGGGGGTTTTTATATTGAGCATTTTATCCGGGATATTGTTCCTACAACTTTTCTGGGAACAAATCTGTCGGGAACATATGCCCCACTTTCAATTCCCCGCTATTTTGACAGGGATGCATCAGGTTCAAACGCCACCTTTAACAGTGGCCATCAGTTGCAAATCCTGCCGGATTTAACTATAACCGGTATTGGTACAAGTACTTATATTAAATTCTTTGGGGCAACCGGGCTTTATACCAACATATATACTAAAGGAGACAACTCCGAAGGAATTTTGATTAAAAATGGCGGCATAAGACTTATAAACAATGGGAGCATCAAATTAAATTAGAAGCTCATTTGTGTATATTTCACTTCCGTCACGTTATCCCGGAAACATCCCTATCAGGCGCCTTTGCGTTCAGTGCTTTCTAAGCCTGATCCCTTCGCCGTGACTGTACTGGTCAAGGCTGTTTGTGTAGTGATTGGCATTTTCTTTCATTCTCTCTTTTGGCGGTAGCAAAAGAAAGAACAATTCACCTAAAAATAGTTATAATTATTGATGTTCCAATATTTCCCTACAAGTGGGGCACTCTGCAATTAACTATCTGGAAATCTGTGAGAAAAAGGCCCTTACCCTTTTCAGTACATTAGCCGGACTGAACTGAAATGTTAATACAAGAAATGAATTTATTTTTTCGTCCATCTCCACAAATTGATCCCATCACCGATATAAGACCTGTTTATTCCCGCACCTTAAAAAAAGAATAGCCTGAATATTCAATTATATCAACAAAAAGTTGTAAATTTGTAGCATAGGAAAAATTCCGGTATTCACATTAAATTTCCATAAGAAATGAAAAAACATTTAGTACTTTTTCCCCTGTTCATCTTCGCTATTACTTTTTCTGCATTTGCAAAAAAGGTTGAGGTCAAGAACGCACAATTGGTTGCCAAGAATTTCTGTTATGAGCGAATCAACCAAAAACATGTTACGCCATATCAGTCCATTGCTGTCACTAATCAATATACTGAAAAATCAAACAATGAACCTGTCTATTATGTCTTCACGATAAACGACAACGGATTCGTTATTGTTGCTGCCGATGATGCTGTAACTCCAATCATTGGTTATTCGTTTCCAGGATCATTTACAGCAGAGAACCAACCAGAAAATTTTATCGGTTGGATGGAGCATTACAAAAATGAGATCAATTATGTTCGTGAACAGAATCTGCAACCTGATAATGATATCATAAACGCGTGGAATCACCTTTTAACCACCGATGTTAATAAGTTAACTATTTATCGTAGTACTACTGATGTTGCGCCTTTGCTCGGCAATATCACCTGGGATCAGATTTTTCCATACAGCGCAATGTGCCCTGCTGATCCTGCTGGTCCCGATGGCTACGTTCCTGTTGGCTGTGTTGCTACGGCTATGGCTCAGATCATGTGTTATTGGAGATATCCTGGTTCCGGACAAGGTTTTCATTGTATTTTCCCTACGCCTTCTTATGGTTCGCAATGTGCAGATTTTTCCAACGCCACTTACGATTGGAATGGTGCAGCCAACAAACCCGACAAAGAGTGTGATCTGGCAGCATTGATCTCCTGGCATGCAGGAATTGCCGTAGACATGGATTATAGTCCATCTGCTTCTGGGGCATTAATGGGAAAAGTTGCACCGGCATTCAAAAATTATTTCAAGTACGCAACTACTACTCAGGCAGTTGACAGATATTCTGATTTGACTGCATGGAAGAACCTTCTAAGAGGAGACATTGATAATGGCCTTCCCGTTGAATATGCCGGTAGCGGTTCAGGTGGCGGACACGCCTGGGTTTGCGATGGATACCAGGGAACCGATGAATTCCATATGAACTGGGGGTGGAGCGGATCCTCAAATGGTTACTACACACTCAATGCACTTAATCCATCAGGCTACACTTTTAACAATGGCCAGTCGGCAATTGTGCATATTCAGCCGGATCCTGCACAATATCCAACTTACTGCACAGGTCAGAAGAATCTTACAAATAATGATTTTGGTATGATAGAAGATGGCAGCGGCCCTGTTCAAAACTATGAGGGAGGTGCCAATTGCAGTTGGTTGATAAACATTGAAGACAGTGTAAGAACCATCACTTTATCATTCGATCGTTTTGAATTGAATGCTACTGATTTTGTTAAAGTTTATGACGGACCCGATGCAAGTGCAACATTACTTGGTTCTTATACAGGAACAACAATTCCGCCTTCAGTCACTTCCACAGGATCCAAGGTATTCATTACTTTCACCTCTGTTTCCGGTTCTTCAGCAAAGGGTTTCTTGGCATCTTATTCTGCTTCGCTGAATAACTTCTGTTCAAATAATACTGTTCTTACTGCACCAGAAGGTACTTTCGGAGATGGAAGCGGTCGTTTTCTTTATCGTAACGGACAAAGTTGCAGATGGACAATACAGCCACCCGACGCTACTACTGTAACATTAACCATCAACAACTTCAGCACAGAACAAGACAACGATATTTTAAAGATCTTTGATCGTGCAAATACAACTACTCCTTTAGCAGTTATCTCAGGTGATTACAGTACTCCGCCGCAACCGGTTATTTCTCCAAGCGGTGGCATGATGGTTTTGTTCATTTCGAATAAAACAGTACGTGGGCAGGGTTGGAATGTCAGCTATTCTGTCACTGTTGGCACAGATGATTCCAAAGCATTTGAAAATCTCGCACTCTATCCGAATCCCTCCAACGGAATCCTTAACATCGACTTTTCTTTGAATGATATCCAGAAAGTAAAAATCGAACTCACTTCAATACAAGGTTCCGTTGTCTATAGCGAAAACTTCGGCAGCTTCAAGGGAGCATTCCACAAACAAATCGATCTGTCATCAATTGCCAAAGGTGTATACATGCTTCGCATGACAAGTGATAAAGGAATTACCAACAAGAAAATCATCCTTCAATAATCGCTGATTTTCTAATGAGGCTGTCTCAAAATTGATATTTTTGAGACAGCCTTGTTTTTTTTCTCAATCAATGAAAAAGTTTTTTTTCTGGTGCGCGGTTTTTGTTTCAGTTAATTTTACTGCATTTGCAGAGCATGTCACTTTGCAGGATGCACAACGTGTTGCGATCAATTTTTTCTTTGAACGGATCAACCAATATAAACCGGTAGATTATCAATCGCTTGGAATCCGGGAATCGTTTTATAAGAAAGATGGAGAACTGATCCTCTATTACATTTTCAATCTCAATACAAAAAGTTATGTAATCGTTTCGGCAGATGATGCAGCTATTCCTGTCCTGGCTTATTCTTTTGAAACTGACTATAACCAGGATAATCAGGCTCCTCAATTCATTGCCTGGATGAATCAATACGCTGATCAGATCCGGTTTGCGATTACGACAAAAGTGAATCCATCAAAACCAATTTCGGATTTATGGAAACATTTGTTGGCTAAAGATTGGGGAAAACTCATCGCATTACAAGGTCAGCGGGAGATTCTGCCACTTATATATTCAAACTGGGATCAGGGAAGCCCTTATAATGACATGTGCCCGGTTGATACCCAGGGGCCTGGTGGTCATGCATATGCCGGATGTGTTCCTACGGCCATGGCACAGATCATGTATTATTACCGCTGGCCGGATCATGGAACAGGCTCTTATTCCTATGTTGATCCAAAATATGGAACATTATATGCCAATTTCGACAGTACATTGTATCAGTGGAATAATATGAAAAACTCCATCACGAAAAACAATCTCGGAATTGCCGAACTTCTATATCACCTAGGAGTTTCGTGTGATCTTGTGTATGGTCCGAACGGCTCAGGAATGTATAACCATAAGTCGGCATATGCACTTCGTACTTTTTTCAAATACTCACCTGAAACTCAGTATATTTTTCGTGACAGTACCAATCTCAGTTGGGATAGCTTAATCATAGCCCATCTCGACCGCAGGATGCCTCTTTACTATGCAGGATGGTCAGTTCCAAATATCAACGGCCATGCTTTTGTTTGCGATGGATACCAGGGATCTGACTACTTTCATTTCAATTTTGGCTGGAGTGGTTCATCTAACGGATACTTTCATCTTGATTCAATTGTGGCTGGCGGTGGAAGTTTTAATCTTGCACAAGAGTTGATCATCAACATTTACCCAGACACGCTGCATTATACTTATCCTCAGTTTTGTAACGGGAATACCTTGTTAAATTATAACCAAGGCTCTATTGAAGATGGAAGCGGACCGTTGAATAATTATCAACCTGGTATTGATTGCAACTGGCTGATTGATCCACAAACTGAAGTTGATTCCATCACAAGTATAACACTCGCCTTCGATCGACTCCAAACCAATCCGGGAGATATCGTAACTGTATATGATGGTGGTTCTGCCGATTCCTCTGTTCTGGGATCTTTTTCCGGAGCTACAACGCCTCCTCCCCTTACCAGTACAGGCAACAAAATGTTAATTAATTTTAAAACCAATAGTGGTTCTGAAGCTCCCGGGTGGTCGACTACCTATACTAGCATTACGCCAAGCTGGTGCAAGAATGCAACAGCAATTTCTTCTGATACGATTGATCTTACAGATGGCAGCTCTCATTTTAATTACCATAACAACACAACTTGCAGGTGGAATTTAAGTAATACAACCGGTGATACATTAACAATCTATTTTAAGTCTTTTGATACTGAACCCGGAAAGGATTTGCTTCGCATCTTCAATCCGGAAAACACAGACACCGCCCTGGTAATCCTGTCGGGACATTACGACAGTCTCAACCTTCCACAACCTGTGTCTTCTCCAAGTGGAAAAATGCTCCTCATTTTTCAAACAAACAGTTCCGTAACCGGAAAAGGCTGGCATGTATATTCCCCAAAATCAACTATCGGCTGGCAGGAAAAGAAAGGACTTTCAGATTTACGGATCTTCCCAAATCCAACAAAGGAACAAGTAAACCTGCAATTTTCAACTTCACAGGAAATGCGTTTTGAAACCGAATTATCGACTGTGGAAGGGGTAACTGTTTTGCATGAGGAGATCATTAGTAAACCCGGGAGAAACCAAAAGAAAATAGATGTTTCCGGTTTTTACCCTGGGATATATCTGCTTACAATAAGAGGCAAGGAATTTCTTACAACACAAAAAATAGTGATAACAAAATAAACTAATTTTGAATTCCATAAACAAACGCTACACATGAAAAAAGTTTTCATTCTTCTTGCCACCATCTTATGCCTGATTTCTTCTGTTCATGCAAAAAAAGTCGATCTTGAAACTGCGAAAAAAGTCGCGGTAAACTTTTTTTATGAACGACTGAGTCAACACCAGCAGGTAAATTATCATCAGCTTTCAGTGAAGGAAGTATTTTCCGAAAAGGTTGATGCAATGAATGTTTACTATGCACTGAATTTCCCTGAAGGCGGATTTGTTATTGTTTCATCTGATGATGCTGTGACACCTATCCTTGCTTACTCATTTGAAGGAAATTATGCAGAAGAAAATCATCCTCCACAATTCAACTCCTGGATGGAAAATTATGCAAAGCAAATCATATATTGTATTAAAAATAACATTGCAGCAAACCAGCAGATCAATAGCGATTGGGCACGTTTAAAAATGTCTGATCCAGGCAATCTAAAACTTACCCCGCTCCCGGATGTTGCCCCGCTAATTATCTCAACCTGGGACCAGGGTTCTAATTATAATGCACTCTGTCCGGCAGATCCTTCCGGCCCAGATGGAAAAGTTTATGCCGGCTGTGTTGCTACAGCTATGTCGCAGGTATTGTATTATTACCGCTTCCCGGCAACTGGTTCAGGTTCTCGTTGTTATACACCTAATGGATATTCACAGCAATGTGCTGATTTTGAAAATACCAACTACCGGTGGAATGAAATGATGAATTCAATCAGTTTCAGAGATACTGCAGTTGCTGAATTAATATGGCATGCAGGAGTTTCAGTAGAAATGATGTATTCTCCTTCAGGATCAGGAGCTTATAGTGAAGATGCTTTAACAGCTTTCATCAATAACTTCAGGTATTCCCCCGATGCCCATTTGGTTGCCAGAGATGATTATCCTCTCAATGGAGACGAATTTCCAGCTATTCTCAGAGACAACCTTGACCACAAACGGCCCATGTATTATGATGGTTATGGATCCGGTGGCCACGCTTTTAATGTAGACGGATACCAGGGAACCAACTATTTTCATTTCAACTGGGGATGGAGCGGCTATTATAATGGTTATTTCTATCTGAATAATCTTAATCCAGGTGGAGAGAATTTTAACAATGGGCAACGAGCCATGGTTAACCTTTACCCGGACACACTATCAAATACATATCCAACCTATTGTTCAGGACAAAAAGTTTTGACATCACTCTCCGGAACCTTTGAAGACGGTAGCGGACCTAAAAATTATCAGAATAATGCAACTGCCAGTTGGTTGATTCATCCTCAAAGTCCTTCTGATTCTGTCACTAATATAGAAATTACTTTTAACCGATTCATTACTGAGCAGGGAAATGATCTGGTCAGGATATACAAAGGTTCTACAACAAATGACAGTCTTATCGGAAGCTTTTCCGGTAATAGTCTTCCACCAACGTTAAAGATTCCAGGGAACCGGGCGTTGGTTACTTTTTCAACCAACAGTACAATAACAAATGACGGATGGTTTGCGACTTATAAAACTGAAACAATGAACTGGTGCTTAGGTACGACTGACCTTACTGATCAGCAAGGAAGTTTCGATGATGGAAGTCAAAATTTCAACTATAAAAATAGCAGTAGCTGTCGGTGGATAATTGAACCAGATGGAGGTGGTGCAGTAAGCCTGAATTTTAACTCATTCAAGACAGAAGCAGGATATGATCGTGTCCGGATTATCGATATGGGAACAGGCCAGGAACTTGCAGAATACTCTGGTAATTACGCCGATTCTGATTTGCCTGCCCCGGTAACTGCACCAAGCGGTAAGATGTTCGTCCTTTTTCTTACAAATAACATCAACACCGACAAAGGATGGACTGCAAGCTATTTTACTTACCCGGTTGGTACGCAGGAAAAAGGATTCCTGTCAAACACCCAAATCTTTCCTAATCCTGCAAGTGATAAAATTAACTTTCAGTTTTATAACACCAGCTCACAACATTTGACTATCGAAATATCGACACTCGAAGGCAGATCACTACTTTCCGCAGTATATAATTTAACATCTGGCTCTGACCTTAGAACCATTGACGTTTCTGAATTACCCCGAGGTGTCTATCTTCTACGCTTCACAGATGAAGGCGAGACAGTTACAAAGAAAGTTGTGATTCAATAACAATCTTTTTACTTCTTTGAAAAACGGGGATAACCAACTGCTTGTCCCTGTTTTTTTATAGATCATTAAAAATTTTAGTGATACTAATGCGATTTATTTAAAAAATTGTTTTATCTTTGTAGCCAGTTTAATAAGGAATGTTATGAAAAAACTTTTTTGGATCGTTTCTCTTTTTAGCCTTATGGCATTAAATGCATGTAGCTCCAATGGTGATAATTCAGACCAGAAGGTGAAAGAATACAAAGAAGGTGTTGTGAACCAGATGAATGGAGCAATGTTCAAAAAGATGATCTGGAATTATAAGAACAACCCTGACAAGTGGGTGTTTATTGGTGATGTACCTTGTATTATTGATTTTTACGCTGACTGGTGCCGTCCCTGCAGGATGGTTTCTCCAATCATGGAAGAGCTGGCTAAGGAGTACAAAGGTAAAATACGAATTTTCAAAGTAAATACAGATGAGGAACGGGAACTTGCTTCTCTTTTCAAGATAAATTCAATTCCTGCAGTGATGCTCATCCCAAAAGGTGGACAACCTCAGATGGCAGTTGGTGCCCAACCGAAAGAGTCCTACCTGAAGATCATCAATGATGTATTAAAGGTAAAATAAGGATCCGATTGCTATTCTGAAAAAAATTATTCTTACAATCAAGAAGAAAGATATACAAGTATCACAAAAAACAAGCAATATGGCAATTGAGCATCTAACACAGGAAACATTTATCGAAAAAGTTTTTGATTATAAAACAAGCAAGGAATGGAAATTTGAGGGGAAATTACCCTGCATCATAGATTTCTATGCAGACTGGTGTGGCCCTTGCAAAATTGTAAGCCCTATTCTCGAAGAACTGGCTGCAGAATATAAAGACAAGATAACCGTTTACAAGATCAATACAGAAACTGAGCAAGAACTGTCGGGTGCTTTTGGAATTCGTAGTATCCCTTCTCTACTATTTATTCCAACGGAAGGACAACCTCAAATGACGGTTGGTGCGCTGCCAAAAGAAGCAATGAAGAATAAAATCAATGAAATCCTCCTCGGAAACCAGAGATAATTCAGGTAGTCTGCTCATTTCTACTGCTTATCTTCCTCCAATTTCTTATGTTTCTGCCTGTATTCATGCGGATGAAATATTGATTGAACGCTGCGAGACTTATCCAAAACAGACCTTCCGGAATCATTGTATTATATTCGGACCAAATGGAAAACAACTGTTAAGTATTCCCGTAATAAAAGTGGATGGGAACCGTACGAAGACTAAAGATATCAGGATATCTGATTCAAGATCATGGCAAAAAACTCATTGGCGCTCAATCAAAACAGCATATAGTAATTCACCTTACTTTCTTTACTACGGTGATCATTTCATTCAGTATTTCGAAAAGAAATATGAATTCCTGATTGATTTTAATACTTCTCTTTTAGAAACGATAATCCATATTCTGAAGGAAGCGAAAAAGCTCACCTTCACTGATCAATTTGAAAAAGAAGTCAGTTACAAAAACGATCATAGATACCTCTGGGGTAAAAAATATTCAATAATTCATAGCGAATTCCCCGAATATACTCAGGTTTTCTCATCCAGACATGGCTTTATTCCGGATTTAAGCATTCTCGACCTGATTTTTAATCTTGGACCGGAAACCAGGCAATACCTGGAAAGTTTACCAAACAATACAGTTTAAATTTTTTCACCGGTATAAACCCGGCTGTTTGAATAATGAAGATTCTTTACCTTTGATTGATAATAAGATATTATGGAATTTGGAATCTCGTTGCAAAGCATTCTTCCTATCCGCCTGGAACCGACACATAAGTCCGAGATGGTATCACAAATTCTTTTTGGAGAATTGTTCAGGATACAGCAGAAACACCTGAATTGGCTCAGGATACAACTTTCATACGACAATTATGAAGGATGGATAGAACTTAAACAGGTAACGATATTTGATGAATCGGAATTCATCAGACTTTTCAATGCCGAAACCCCATCAAGCCTTGACCTGGTTCAGTTGTTATCAAACGATTCCAGGAAAACAATCCTCCCGATAGTTCTGGGAAGTTCACTACCTGGGCTGGTTGATCAGCATTTTCGCATCAAGGATCAGTTCTTTTCATTCGAAGGATTGACCTCAGATATGAGACCTCCTGAGGCTGTCATGACAAAGCAAGAGCGACTGAATACCAAGCACAGACTGATCGATACTGCGATGCTGTACCTGAATGCTCCTTATCTCTGGGGTGGCCGGTCACCATTTGGAATCGATTGCTCTGGATTGGCTCAGTTGGTTTATAAAATTAACAAGGTAAAATTGCTTCGGGATGCTTCTCAACAGGCAACTCTGGGTGAATCTTTGAACTTTGTTTCGGAAGCAGAACCTGGAGACCTGGCTTTTTTTGATGATGAAGAAGGAAATATCGTGCATGTTGGCCTTATGATGGATAAAAGCCGCATTATTCATGCCTCCGGGATAGTGCGGATAGATTCAATTGATCATGAGGGAATTTATAGTGAAGAAGAAAAAAAGTACACGCACAAGTTAAGGGTCATCAGGCGCATCATGTAAAACCAACTTCGTAAATTCTGACTCTGATTATTCACTGTCTTCAGCTTTTTTCTTTTTTTTGCCGGGAAGGATGTCATTGAAGATGTATACTAACCTGATACTAATTACATTATTGTATTGTTTGCGTGTCCAGGTTTCTCCGGAAAACGGATTGACAAATTCCCTTGTACGAATCGGGAACATCGAATAGGAATAGCGAAGATTCAGCCATAATTTTTGCCATACCCTCAATCTTACATCTGCAAGCACCTGAAAATCAGATTTTAGGTAGGGGCCGCTTAAGGAAGTTGCAGTTCTGACCCATCCCCTATTATCATTATAATCTTCATATTCCGTCACTCCAACGAGCTGGCTATAGGAAAAACCAATTCCGCCGGCAATTATTCTTTTATCCGTAAAATGAACAATTACCGGAACTTGTATGTAGTTAAGAAATAAGCGGTAACCATCATAGTATCCGGTTTTTGTGGAATCAGCAATTGTATCTTTCGCAGCGTATGTAGATTTCTGGCGACTTCCCTGCTGTGAAAACAGCAATTCCATTGTTATTGACCATTTTTTATTTTTCCCAAAAGGAAGAATCACGGAAGGTCCAACGTTCAGCCCAACCTTGTTATATCCGTAAACTTCGTCGCCATCAACTTGTGTAAGATTCATTCCCACTGATAATGCACCCAGAAAATGCTGGGAAAACGACTGTATGGAAAATAGGAAAATAAATGAAAAAAAAGTGATAGAAAATAATTGTCTGACAGACATTGTGGATTATAAAATTAATAAACCATTTTTCACCGCAAAGTCGCAAAGACGCGAAATATATAATACGGCCATTTAAGATTTTGCGTCTTGACGTCTACTATATAACTTTATGTAATTATTTGGTATTCATTAATATTTTTCTCGCCGAGTTTCGCAGATTATCGCGCTGAGTCTCGCAGATTCAATAAGTGAATTTTTTCCTGCGGAACTCTGCGAAAAACTTTGCGAAACTCTGCGTGAACCATTTAAATTATCAGCTTTAATATTCCTTATCACTCTCATTAGGAGAAGACTTAGTCGTAAAATTTAATAAAATGTCTTTTCTAAGGTGACTCGTTAAAAGAAACGCCAACCGCAATTATTTAGTATTCTGGCCCTTCATAGTAAGCTGAATCCTTTTTCTTTCCAAATCGACATCAAGAACTTCTATATTCACTTTTTGGTTGATCTTGACAACTTCATTCGGGTCGCGTACGAACCGATCTGCGAGTTCACTGACATGAACCAGCCCATCCTGGTGAACACCAATATCAACAAAGACTCCGAAATTTGTGATATTCGTTACAATCCCTGTAAGTTTCATTCCTTTGCTAAGATCATTAATGGTATGAGTGTTCTTATCAAATTCGAACATTTCAAACTTCCGTCTTGGATCTCTCCCTGGTTTGGCTAACTCCTGCATGATATCGAGGATGGTAGGCAGACCTATAGTTTCGTCGATAAAGTCCTCCGGTTTGATCTTTTCGCGAAACTCTTTATTTTCGATGAGCTCGGTTATGCTGCAGTTTGTTTTCTTGGCCATTTTTTTCACCACATGATAACTCTCCGGGTGAACAGAACATTTGTCTAAAGGATTTTTGGCATCCCTAATCCGTAAAAAACCGGCAGCTTGTTCAAAGGCTTTATCTCCAAAGCGGGTTACCTTTTTCAACTCGGTACGGGAAGCAAAAGGACCGTTTTTATTCCGGTATTCAATGATGTTTTTCGCCAGTGCAGGGCCTAATCCGGAGACGCAGGTCAGCAATTGCTCGCTGGCTGTATTCACTTCAACGCCAACGGAATTCACACAACTTACAACTGTATCTTCAAGGCTTTGTTGCAATTCATGCTGGTTGATATCATGCTGGTATTGCCCGACACCAATAGACTTTGGATCGATTTTAACCAGTTCTGACAGTGGATCCATCAAACGACGACCGATAGAAACTGCACCTCTGACCGTTACATCATATTCAGGAAATTCTTTCCTGGCCACAGCAGATGCTGAATAAACTGAAGCTCCGCTTTCATTCACCATAATCGCAATAAGATCTTTTTCGAAAGGGATTGAATGTATCAGCCGTTCAGTTTCTCTTCCTGCTGTACCATTTCCAATAGCAATTGCTTCAATTTTATAGGCATTGGCAAGACTTTTAATTTTATGAATCGCTTCCTTCACTTCTAATTGAGGAGGGTGGGGATAGATCGTTTCGTTATGCAGCAATTTTCCTTGCTTATCAAGGCAAACAATCTTACATCCGGAACGGAAACCCGGATCAATGGCAAGCACATTTTTTTGACCCAGGGGCGGAGAGAGAAGGAGTTGTCGCAAATTCTCGACAAAAACCTGGATGGCATCTTTATCAGCTCTTTCCTTTACCCATTGACGCATCTCTGTGTCCATTGATGGGTATAAAAGCCGCTTGCAGCAGTCTCTTACAGACTGAGTGACAAGGTCTGCCGAAGTATTTGCAGCGTGAATGAAGATCTTATTCAGGATTTCCATCGACTTGTTATCATCCACTTCACAACCCACTTTCAGGAAGGATTCCGCTTCGCCACGAAATATGGCGAGAACCCGGTGTGAAGGGGCTTTCAACAGTGGTTCTTTAAAATCAAAATAGTTCCGGTAATTTGCACCTTCTTTTTCTTTTCCTTTCACCACTTTTGCACACAGAACTCCTTCTCTCTGAAAAAGTGAACGGATCCGTTTCCGGGCATAGGCATGTTCATTGACGATTTCCGCGATGATATCACAAGCCCCGTCGATTGCTTCTTCAACAAAATTTACACCATGTTCGGCGCTGATGAATTTCCTGGCTTGAACTTCGATGTCATTAAATTTTTGGGAAAGGATAATTCTGGCCAACGGTTCCAAACCTTTCTCCTTTGCAATGCTTGCCCTGGTTTTCCTTTTTGGTTTGTATGGCAGATAAATATCTTCCAGTTCTGCCATCGTAGCCGCTTCTTCGATTGATTTACTTAACTCATCCGACAGCTTATCCTGTTCTGTGAGGGATTTTATGATGGCCTCCCTGCGCTTATCAAGTTCCTTCAACTGATGCAGCCGGTCGCGGATACGCATGACCATCACTTCATCCATGCTGCCAGTCATTTCTTTGCGGTATCGTGAAATGAAAGGCACTGTGGCGCCTTCTTCAAGCAGTTTAATCGTATTTCGAATGAAAGTTGAAGCGACATTCAACTCAAGAGCAATAATTCCTGAGTATTTTTCAGTAGTCATCGGACTAATGTAACAGTTCCATTAAACACAATACTCCCATTTGTAAGGATTTCATCCCCTAAAAAATCAATAAATACTTTCCAGGCGTAGACAGCCGGCATGCATTTTTGGCCATTCATTGTCCCATCCCAACCTTTATTTATATCATTCGATTGAAAAATCAATTGTCCCCAACGATCATAAATGTACATCATGAGGCTGATGTTTTTATATGCACTGATTACCTGGAAAATTTTGTTCACTCCATCTGGCGCAAATGCTGTTGGAATATAAAATTTAAAGACATTAACGTAAACAGAATCGGTGTTATAACAGCAGTGTATATCCTGAACTCTTACAAAGTAATTTCCTCCATTATCAACTGTGATGATAGAATCTGCGGAACCAGTAGACCATAGGTATTCCGTAAATCCTCCTCCGGCGTGAAGTTTGACTGATGACCCGGAATAAACAAGGATGGTGTCGCCCAGGTTCACTACCGGTTTGGGATATATTGTGATCATGGCCGAATCCAGGAAATTTTTCCCATTAAACGACTCTGTCAACATGACTTTATAGTTTCCAGGTTGAGCATAAGTATGTTGAACCGGAGGCATCAAATTGGAAGTAGATCCATCGCCAAAATCCCAGAAAACATTGTCGATATTGGCTTTGTTGGTGATATCAAACCGGGTAACATCTCCATGGCAAACACTATCGTGCGTGAAGATTGGCCTATAAAAATAGCTTTGAAGAAAGTTAGGTAACCCGTAAATAGGTTTTCTTCCGCCGAGTGAGAACCGGCTTTGAGGAACATTTCCGAGCAGGCTATAATTGCAATCCAAACCAGGTCGCGTAGGATTATAGATTACATCTAAAGAATCTTTTCTGCCGATAGCATGGCCAACCGTACGTGAAACATATATTCTTCCGTCAGTTGCCAATTGCAACCCATACATTCGAACTCCCACTATACTGTCAATCAATTGCGGATTGTTCCATCCTTTGTCGGGATCAAACTGGTATATCCTTGAAGGTGATGCCGGAGGACCGGAACCATCGGGCTGTAATACAGTTGTATAAACCTTGCGGCTATCCTGGGAAAATTCAATTCCGACTGGTACAACCAGAGGATCTGAAAGGTTAAATGTATAAGTCTGTGGATTAGTCACTTTTCCGGATGAGTTGTCAAAATCATACAATTCGACCTTCTTCATCCCGGAAATGGCAAGGGCAAGTTTACTTCCATCAGGGGCAGCCTTCATATAGCCATAAGCGTTCGTTGGATGGGAAGCATCGCCACTCACGGTATCTCCTGCATGACTGATCACGGGAGTCGACACTCCCTTTGAATCCAGAAGAAAAGCACAAAATTCATCGGAATCCCATTTGTGAACAATAACCCAGACATCCTTTCCATTCCGGTGATAAACGGCGGTTAATTTCTCGCAAACAGCGGAAAGCAGTGAGATGTTCCACTGGGTTGTTCCATTTCCCAGGCCATTATTGAGATTCATGTCAACAATGGAGTATTTTAACCCCCATGAACCGTAGATAGGTTGAAACAGAATATCAACAGTAAATATGTAATAAAGGTTTGGACTACCAGGTTGTGGTATGATGATGCATGACTGGGCGGCTCCTGTACTACCTTCAAGTGAAGATGCATTAGACATCGTATTGAAGTTCCTGTCCCACACAGATTTTGCGTCTGTAAAAAAGAGAAGGTTCCCTAGGCTGTCTGAAATAATTGCAGGGCTTTTATATATATTCGCTACATTGGAGTTAGTCAAAGGACGGGCACCCCCAACCGGGAATTCAATTCCTGCCTGTTCGCCAAAATACCATGTATCTGCTTGTTTTTCAGACCTTGGACAATTTGTTACCGGAAAGATTGTAAGGGGTGACCTTTGTGCGTTGAGAGGAAATACAACAAGGTTCAAAAGCAATAATACAATCCAGCCTTGCCAGGAGGAAACCGATTTGATATGTTGAAATGCCAGGATTGTCACTACCGGATGACTAATTTTTCCGTTCGAAAAAAGTTATCCGATTCAAACCTTACCTGGTATATTCCCTTTGGTAAGTTTTTAAGATCGGCAGTCATCAGAAATTTCCCCGGTTCTTTTTGTGGCAGAATAAAAGTGGCAATTCTTTGTCCTACCAGGTTGGATATCGTAGTGGTAATTTCATGTTGGAATCCGGTGGCTTCTATAGTAAAAGCACCTGCATTCGGATTGGGATAGATCTTTATTGAACCATTTCTGTAGGGTTCGCTGATTCCTGTACAGGCATTGAATGAGAAATGAACAAAGATGGAATCAATTGATATACAACCATGTTCATTTGTAACCTGAACAAGATACCTTTGCACTTCATAGCCAATTCCTGTGCTTCCAACTTCGATGTATTGAGCTGTTTCACCATTTGACCAAAGATAAAAAGATCCGGGATTTCCGGCATCCAGCCTTACCGTTGCATAAGTGCATACTGTGCTATCAAGTGGTCCCATATTAATATATGGAGAAAGATAGAGGTTCACATCAGTATAGCCTGTTGTATCCCCAATTGCCCCATCCTTCACATTAACTGAATAAATCGTATTTTCAGTTGGCCATACAAATGGATCAGATTCATTAGAAGTAAAACCCGGAGGATCACTTCTCCAGGTATATACATAATTACCTGTATTTCCACCGATTGCAGAAGTATGAAGTTGCGCAGAATCTCCAATGCATATCCAATTCGGAGTAGCGCTAGGTGACAAATGTAAACGTTCTCCGATAATAAAAACTACAACATTGGCCGGGTTTTTGCTAATGCATCCAGTTCCAAGATCGGACACGAAAAGCGAATATAACACAGTTTCAGTAAGGTTTGTAGTTTGAGCTGATTGAACATTCGCATTTAATAATTTATCAGCCGGCGACCATGTATAGAAATAATTCCCTGAACCACCCGTTACAGAACCATCCAGAAAGACATAAGTACCATATTTTATGGTATCATTAACTCCGGCATCTGCTAATGGCAATTGATTAACGATAACTGTGATGGTATTTGTGGATGAATTGTATCCGTCATTTACTGTAACCGTATAAGTTGATGTTTCTGTGGGCTGGACAGTTGGATTCTGTATTGTTGTACTATCTCCATTTGGATAAACCCATTTATAAGTATAATTTCCGGCCCCACCTGAGCCTATCGCCTCTAATTGGGATGTTGCTCCCCGGCAAATCGTTGAAGGATTGGCAACTACCCCAACTCCAAGGGCACCGCCAGAAATGATTACAGTCATATTATCTTGTGAAACGCAACTTGCAGAATCATCTGTAACCTTCAATGTAAAGATTGTCGTAACAAAAAGATTCACTGTTGTCGGAGCAAGGATATTCGGATTCCCTAATTTTAATGCTGGTTCCCAATGATATTTATAAGAGCCACTGCCTCCGGTAGCTGAGCCATTCAACGTTGTATAAACCCCATTGGGTATCGTAATATCATTCCCGGCATTGGCAACAGGTTTAATAACGTACACGGTAGTAATGGAAGAATCAACACTGGGTTGGCCTCCGACCATTATATTCAGATAATAATTTCCTGAGTTGATTGGCTGTGCGTTGGGAATTGTCGGGTTCTGCAGATAAGAGTGAAAATTATTTGGACCCGACCAGCGGTAACTTGCGTTTGCAATAGATTGAGCATTCAGTTGTAATGTCTGGCCGGCACAAATTGGTCCATTATTGGTGCATGCAGGTGGAAGAATTGAACAGTCGGTTGATCCGGTACCACCTGTCTGAGAGAAAATTACATTACAAGGAAGGTTGGAAAAATTCGTGATTATAAGGATATAATACTGACCGGTAACGCCGTTGGGGATTGTACAGGTTTCGGTAGGAGCTGGAGAATAGCTGCAACTTACTACCTTATCGCATGTCAGGCTGCTGCAAGCATTTTGGTCTGGATAAGGGCCCCAGCAACAAAAATCAATGTCATGTGCCGGCTCACTATGCATACCAATGATGATATTGCCTGAATTCTTTACTTTCATATAGTACCAGGCAGGATTTGGTCGGGTAGAGAGACAACTGTAACAGGGTCCTGACTGGCCGGCAGGAGCATTCACCCCAGCAGGGAAATTATATTGGGTTCCGGTGCAAAAAGGCAATGCCTTATCACAGGTTTTGTTTTGTCCGGGTATTTGAGAAAATCCTGTACCCACCAGAAAAAGTGACAAAACTATGAGGAAAAACAATTTTTTCATAAGAAGCTTTTGTCTTTACTTATACTTATCATTTTCGAGTAACCATTTTGCTTTTTGATCATCCGTAAGGGCATTGCTGCTTTTACTTGTCTGATCTTTCAAATTCTGCAATAAATTGTTAATTTCTTCCACAGAATTCATGGTGTCCGAGAGGAACCAGATTTTACTCTGCTTGAGATCGCCATCGATGTTTACAACTTTCCCATTCCGAAATACAAGCGATAAAAAAAACACTTTTTCGTATTTATCCTTCAATTTTGAAAAATCGACAAGAAAATAGTTATTGGTGTTATCCTTAAGCACCTGAACAGAAAACTTGCCATTAAAATCAACATTCTCATATTTTTTGCGGAATACCGGATCCTGCGGATTGATTTCCAGGTTTTCCAAAGTCTGCGCACTGACAGCAAATCCTCCAAAGAGCAAGGCTATCATGAGTGAAAAGGAAAATGTCTTCATATATAATATCCTGATAAACGGTTCTTTGTAAATTATGAATACTCCAAAGTTACGAAAAAAAACTCAATAATAAATACAGGGTTACCGATTCCATGGATTTACCACCCTGATGCAAGAATGTCAATTACATGTATCGTCTTAATAGGCAACGCGTGTTTGTCGATATAAGCCTGTTGATGCATTAGGCAGGATGAATCAGTAGAAACAATATATTCAGCACCGGTTGCCAATGCATTTTTTACCTTTTGTTCTGCCATGGCAGTGGAGATGGGTTCAAATTTCACAGAAAAAGTACCACCAAAACCGCAACAAACGTCATTGTTTTTCATTTCACGTAAATCCAGTCCTTTAACTTTCCCCAGCAATGTGCGCGGCTCGTCTTTAAGACCGTATTCGCGCAGGGCAGCACATGAATCATGAAACGTAACAACATGATTAAATTCGGCACCCACATCATCCACTTTAAGCACGTTTACAAGAAAATCCGTAAATTCAGTCAGGTTTTTTTTCAGTTGTTTGTATTCATAGTGCAATGCTGTATTATGGAACAACCATGGGTAATAATTTCGTACCATCCCGGCACATGAAGCAGAAGGACTGATCACCGGCCTGTCATTTGAAAAATCTTTAATAAACTTCTCTCCCATCTGCTTGGCTTCATCCCAAAAACCACTGTTGAAGGCAATTTGGCCACAACAAGTTTGGTCCCCGTTATAATGCACATCCACTCCAAGTTTTTCAAGGATCTTCACCATATTCATCCCCGTTTGGGGATAGATCTGGTCAACAAAACAAGGAATAAAAATGTCTACAAGCATGGGCAGCGAAAAAAACTAACAATGAATAAAAAAGATTTTTTCCAAAATTAGGGATTTGTTCAATCACTTCCATCATGTTTGTACCATATTTTTTAGACAGTTCCATCCAGAAAACGTTGCCTGTTAAGTACAATTAATTCAGGTTATTTCAAATCCCAGGGTTTTTAAGTCAGTCCAGAACCCCGGATAAGATTTTGCAACAACTTCCGGTGATTCGATAAAGACTTCTCCGGACCTGATTGCCAATGGGGCAAAAGTCATTGCCATCCGGTGATCATCATAAGTTTTGAAGCGAATACCGGGAGGTAGATTTATATTGGTACGAATAAGTTCAATTTTGGAAAAAAAATCACCTTCCAGGTTCGTTTCAATGGTAATACCCATTTTTGCATACTCGTTTTTCAGTGCCAGGATCCGGTCTGTTTCTTTGATTTTCAAACTTTTAAGTCCTTCAAATTTCCCATGCATCCCAAGCACAGCACACGTAGTTATCACAGAAGGAGCAATATCAGGAAAGTCGGAAAAATTAAATGAACAGTTTTCACGTCTTTCAGGTGATTTTACCAAACGGATGCCCGATTCAAGGAACTCAGTATGAACGCCAAAACACTTGTAAAGGTCAACCAGAACTGAATCTCCCTGTAAGCTGTCTTTTTTCAATCCGGCCAGAAAAAGATCCACATCTTCTGCAAGTGCGGCAGCTTCATACCAGAAAGCAGCGGCCGACCAATCTGCTTCGACACAGTACTCATGTGGCTGATAATTACATGCAGGAATTTTTAAATAACTTCTCTCATGCACCACTTTCACACCAAAATCTTCCAATAACCGGATTGTCATGTTCACATAAGGATACGAAACAGGTTGCCCGCTTAGGTGAAGAACCATCCCACCTGGAATTTTTGGTGCAATCATCATCAAGGCAGAAACGAACTGGCTGCTGATACCGGGATCCACAACAATCTCTCCGCCTTTCAATATCCTGCCATTGATCAACAAAGGAGGAAAGCCCAGGGATCCTAAAAATTCAATGGATGCACCGAGAGGTTTTAATGCATCAACAAGAATTCCAATCGGTCGTTGTTTCATCCGGGCATTCCCCGTAAGGACCCATTTCCCCGGAAGCATCGCAAGAAATGCGGTTAGAAATCTCATCGCTGTTCCTGCATTTCCCGTATTCAATTCCGTCAATCCTTTTTTATTCTGGCTTGATTTGACCGTATTCAGGAGTTTTCCCAAGAGAATAGTATCTTCGGATTCTGATAACTTGGTTATCGTAAAATCCTCAGTTGACAAGGCCCGCATGATCAGCAAACGGTTGCTGATACTTTTGGAAGCAGGTAACTGCAGCGTTCCCCTTAATTGCTTATCCAACTTCCGTATTTTGATCACATTCATAAAATCAATGTTTGGCGTTGATCTGGCGATAGAATTCAAGAGAATCCAAGATCGAACTTTTGTCGCAAAGTTGGTTTATTACAGCCTTCCCCGGGCTTTTCAGGAGCGTAAATTTCAGTCCTCCGGGGCTCATTTTTTTATCCTGATTCATATATCTGAGGATTTCCGGGATATCCTTATCCGACAAGGGATAATAACCAAAAGTAGAAAGAAATAACCTGGAGATCTGAGCAAAGTCATTTTCTGTAAGCCCGCAATAGCGCACAGAAAGATAACTTTCACAAAGAATTCCCATTGATACCGCCCATCCGTGCGAAATGGGTTTATGACATTCCTGATAAGAAAGGGCTTCAAAAGCATGACCAAAAGTGTGCCCAAAGTTCAGTATGGCACGTTCCTTCTTATCAAAAAAATCCATTTCTACAAGTTTACACTTGATGCTTATAGATCTTGCAATAAGTTCTTCCCATACCTTTTCATCAAAAGATGTGGCAAGTAACTGATTGAATGTGAGCGAATTCAGATATTCACAAAGCGATAGATCAGCCACGAGGGCAATTTTGAAAATTTCTGCAAAGCCACTGAGAAGATTAGAATTATCAAGTGTTTTAAGAAATCTCGGAAAAATGAAAGTTGCAACAGGGAGATAAAATGACCCTACTATATTTTTGATCGATTGAAGATTGATGGCTGTTTTTCCACCGATGGCGGCATCCGCCATGGCCATTAGTGTTGTGGGAACATTGATGAAAGGTATTCCTCTTTTATAGGTTGAGGCAACGAATCCTCCAAGGTCGGACACAACACCCCCGCCAAGGTTGATCAATATGCTATCCCGTTCAGCTTCTCCGGATGATAATTTATTCCACAATAAAAAAGCGGCTTCAGTTGTTTTGCTTGTTTCACCGGGACTGATTCTCAGGATTTCAGGATGCTGAAGCCCGGGCAATTTGGATAAAAAGACAGGCAGGCAAAACCGTTCAGTGCAGTCATCGACCAGAATGAAAGTCTTCTGCGATTTTTCCTGCATTTTCACGATGAGGTCATTCAATGAAACCCATGCTGATTCGCCTGAAAAAATTGTGCTGGTTTTGGTTTCAGTGACTTTTATTGGAAATTGCATAAAAACGGGTTCTCAGTATTAATGGAACGCTGCCATAAGTAGGTCGATATCCTGGAATGGAAGGTTAAAATATTTGCTGATGAACGGGTTGGTGATAGTTCCGTTATAGAGATAAACGCCCTGACGGACGCCATGATTCATTTTAAGAAAATTTTCCACACCGCCATCGGTTCCGATCTGCAAAAGAATCGGAACAAAGATATTGCTGAGCGCCTGGCTTGCCGTGTGCGGAACCTTTGAAGGAATATTGGGTACACAATAATGGGTAACACCATGTACTTTATACACCGGATTTTTATGGGTAGTCGGACGGGAAGTTTCGAAACATCCGCCCTGATCAATGCTGACATCAATTATGACAGATCCTTCCTTCATTTCACGAACCATATCTTCCATTATCAGACAAGGCGATTTCCCGTCCTTCGAATGAACCGCACCAATAACCAGGTCGGCGGTTTTCATAGATTCTACTAACACCTTCGGGTGCAGAATGGAAGTAAAGACGCGTACACCCAGGTTATTTTGCAATCTCCTGAGCCGGTAAACTTCATTGTCAAAGACCTTCACGAGTGCTCCCAGACCCATTGCGGATCTTGCTGCATACTCGCCAACTGTTCCGGCGCCTATGATAACAACTTCTGAAGGTCTTATCCCGGTGAAGCCGCCAAACATCTTACCTCTGCCAGATTCAGGATCAGCCAGGTATTCGGCTGCGATAAAAATAGATGTACTTCCGGCGATCTCGCTCATGGCACGAATCACCGGGAAAGTATTGGACTTATCCTGCATAAACTCAAATGCAATGGCTGTTATCCGTTTTTGCATCAGTCTGCGAAAATACTCCTCTCTCTGAACCCCAAGGCGGATGGCGGAAATTATTGCTTGCTTGGGTTTAAGCAGGTTTATTTCATCACTTGTGAGGGGAGAAACTTTGAGTACCATTTCAGATTTGAAAATTTCTTCCGGTGACTGAACGATTTGTCCTCCCGCTTCGCTGTATTCATGATCTGAGAAATGCGCAGCCTGCCCTGCTCCTGATTCGATCAGAACCTGGTGACCCTGACGGGAAAGTAATCCGACTCCGTCTGGAACCAGAATTACCCTGTTCTCCTGGAAAAATGTCTCTTTGGGAACGCCGATAGTCAGTTTGCTTTTCTGCCTGCCAAGCTCCAGTGTTTCCTCCTGCGGCATACGAAATTCAGCATATTTGGATTTCTGTTCTTCCATCACACGAAATTTTATACGAATTTACGGAAAAAAATTGTGACGCATCGAATCAGGATATACGAAAAATACGTTCCTATGGATTCCAAATTATACAAATGACCTGACACCTGTTTCGTCGGTTGTGAGATGGAAAAAATCATATGGAATCGTTTAGGGGATTGCGAAAAATTACGTTTCCGGGCTATTAGAATTCGATTAACCGGGTTCCATCATTTTGAGCTACTTCCATCCTCACTTTTATTACTTCTTCCGGCAACAACTCTTCCATCAACTCCGGCCATTCAATTAAACAATAGGATCCGGAATAAAGATATTCTTCGTATCCAAGATCAAAAACTTCCTCTGATTTTTTGATGCGATAAAAATCGAAATGGAAAACTGATTCTCCTGCAGTTCTTTTGTATTCATTGATGATAGCGAAGGAAGGACTTTGAACAATGTCGACAACACCCAATTCCCTGCAGATTGCTTGAATGAATGTTGTCTTTCCGGCACCCATTTTGCCAAAAAAAGCAAAAACCCTGGCGACCGGAAACGATTTTAAAAGTTTCGCAGCAGCAGGTTGAAGATCTGATACGGTTTTACACCTGACAGTCAAAAAAGATCAAATAAAGATGATGAATAATAACCCCGAAAATACACTATTTGCGTTTCAGCACTGCGAACGGTATCATAACTTCTTCCATGGAAATTCCTCCATGTTGAAAAGTATTTTTGTAATAATTCACGTAGTAGTTGTAGTTGTTGGGATAGGCGAAGAAATCATTGCTTTTACAAAATACATAGTTAGAGCTGACATTTGTCCTCGGCAGAAAAGCGTCAGCAGGATTCCTGATTTCAAAGACCTGATTGTTCTCGAACTTTAAGGCTTTCCCGGTTTTATAGCGAAGGTTGGCATTTGTATTCTTGTCACCCAGAATCTTCACCGGGTTATCAACCCGGATTGATCCGTGGTCGGTTGTGATCACAACGTTTACATCTTTCTCTGCTAAAAATTTAAAAATGTCAAGTAAAGGAGAATGTTGAAACCACGACATGGTAAGGGAACGGTAGGCTTTTTCATCATCGGCCAATTCGCGGATGATTTCCATTTCGGTACGGGCATGAGAAAGCATATCTACAAAGTTGTAGACGATGAAATTTAACTTATTTACCATCAGATTTGGCAATGATTCAACCAATTTCCTTCCATAGGTCATGTTGAGAACCTTATAATAGGAATATTTAATATCCTTTCCATAACGTCTCAAAAGTTCACCAAGTAATTCTCCTTCATAATTGTTCTTGGAACCTTCTTCATCTTCACTCACCCAATATTTCGGATATTTTTTTTCAATCTCCGTAGGCAGGAGTCCGGAAAATATCGAATTCCGCGCATATTGCGTTGTAGTGGGCAGGATACTGTAATAAATTTCATCTTTTTCCGTCCTGAAATAATCTTCCAGAACGGATTGCATCACTTTCCATTGATCGTATCGAAGGTTATCAATCAGGATGACGAATAAAGGGCGATCTTCTGACAACAACGGAAAAACCTTCTCTTTCACCAGGTTATGGGATTGAACAGGGTGATCCTGAACCTTGCTATGAATCCAATCGAGGTAGTTCCTTTCAATAAATTTTGTAAACACCTGGTTTGCTTCATCCTTTTGCATCTTCAGAATTTGTGCCATGCCTTCATCCTGTGATTTTTCTAATTTCAACTCCCAGTATGTCAACTTCTTGTAAACCTCGGTCCATTCCTGATATGTCAATTTTGGACTAATCTCCATCCCGATGCTCCGAAATTCCTGCTGATACTGATGTGTAGTCTTTTCGCTGATCAGTTTTTTATTTTCCAGATTTTTCTTCAGGCAAAGGAGGATTTGATTAGGATTTACGGGTTTAATAAGGTAATCAGAAATATTTGACCCAATGGCATCTTCCATGATGGTTTCTTCCTCGCTTTTTGTGATCATCACCACGGGAAGGTTTGGGGAAATCGCTTTCAATTTCATGAGCGTTTCAATTCCGGATAAGCCTGGCATCTGTTCATCCAAAAACACAATATCCAGATTCCGTTGCTTTACTATTTCAAGTGCCTCATGCCCGTTATTGGAAGTTACAACATCGTATCCTTTATCCTTTAGAAAAATGATATGGGGTTTCAGCAGGTCGATTTCATCATCCACCCATAATATCGTCGTTTTTTCCATAATCCACAGTTTGCTTTACTTATAAATGTCGTAATATTGCTTTTATTGTTTGATTGACATCTTTTTATCATCTTTTAACATACTTAAACATAAAACGGTGAAGACGAACGGGAGAAATAAGCGTAAGATAATCAGCGATCCGGTTTATGGGCTGATCACCATCCCTAACGATCTCATTTTTGATCTCATTGAACACCCTTGGTTTCAGCGATTGCGAAGGATTATGCAACTGGGCTTGACGCATTATGTCTATCCATCGGCCATGCATACACGATTTCAACATGCTCTGGGAAGTATGCACCTGATGATGCAGGCAATAGAAATACTCAGGTCGAAAGACCATGTCATTACGCGCGAGGAAGAGGAAGGGGTTCTTACGGCTGTCCTTCTTCATGATATCGGCCATGGTCCTTTTTCCCATACGCTCGAGCTGTCGATTGTGCAGGGTTTATCGCACGAAGATCTTTCCCTTCTCATGATCGACCAGCTAAATCTGGCATTCAACCACAGGTTTGATCTTGCAACCAGTATTTTCCGGGATGATTATCCCAAACGATTTCTGCGGCAGCTTGTTTCCAGTCAGCTCGACATGGACCGGCTGGATTACCTTTCGCGCGACAGTTTTTTCACAGGAGTAGCAGAAGGTGTGATCAATACTGACCGTATCATAAAAATGCTGACAGTTGTAAATGATGAACTGGTAGTGGAAGCCAAAGGAATTTACTCCATCGAAAAGTTCATTATTGCACGCCGGCTGATGTACTGGCAGGTTTACCTTCACAAAACAGTTGTCGCCGCTGAATATATGATGATCAATATTCTGAGAAGAGCAAAATTCCTGGTCTCTGAAGGAACCACGTTATTTATGACGCCACCTCTGACCGCTTTCCTGTCGAGGGAAATCTCAGTTACTAATTTTCTGGAAAATGAGAATGGATTAGAACAATTCGCCCGATTGGATGATTATGATATCATTTCCTGTATTAAAATCTGGATGGAGCATCCCGATAAGATACTTTCTTACTTATGTAAAAATATTATCGACCGGCATCTATACAAAGTCATGATCCAGAATGATCCTTTTGATCCGCTACTTGTGGAAGAAATACGGGCAAAGGTCATCCGGCAATTTGGATTGAAAGAAACGGATGCAGATTATTTTGTTGTGCAGGGTTCGGTTACGAATAATGCCTATAATCCTGTCCAGGATAAGATCAGGATTCTTTTTACCAATAATGAACTGATTGATGTTTCAGATGCTTCTGACAATCTGAACATTTCGGTGTTATCTTCACCGGTAAGTAAACATCTTCTTTGTCTCCCTAAGGAAATGGCGCTTTGAAAGAGTAAGGCTTGAAAATATTTTAATCCTCTCTTCCGGAAAAAATTGGTAAATTGCACCCCTTTATCAATCAGCATTAATATACAAAGATCAATTGATGGAATTCACTGCTTCCCAGATTGCCGGATTTCTCAAGGGTACCGTTGAAGGGAACCCGGAAGAAAAGGTTTCCAACCTCTCAAAAATTGATGATGGTAAACCGGGAACCCTGACCTTTCTGGCAAATCCAAAATATACACACTATATTTATTCGACCAATGCATCTGTCATTTTAGTCAATTCTGATTTCATAGCCAATCAAGCCATTGCAGGAACTCTGATCCGGGTTCCCGATGCCTATTCAGCATTTGCTACACTGCTTGAGATGTTCAACCAGTCAAAATCGGGAAACAGTGGTATTTCAGGTCAGGCTTCAATCTCACCTTCTGCACAATTGGGGGAGAATGTATCGGTAGGTGAATTTTCTGTCATTGGAAAAAATGTGGTAATCGGAGATAACGTACTGATTCATTCGCAGGTATTTATTGGCAGCAATGTAACCATTGGAAATAATTCACTGATATACCCTGGAGTCAAGGTCTATCCTGACAGTGTAATCGGCAACCGTTGCATTCTGCATTCCGGGGTGGTGATTGGTTCCGATGGATTTGGTTTCGCTCCACTTGCAGGAAACAATTATCAAAAAATTCCTCAGTTGGGAAATGTAATTCTCGAAGACAATGTAGAGATAGGTTCCAACACCACAATCGATCGCGCAACTTTGGGTTCGACCATCATCCGGCAAGGGGTAAAACTCGATAACCTTATCCAGATAGGGCACAACGCAGAAATCGGTGAAAACACTGTCATTGCTGCGCAAACCGGCGTGAGCGGTTCAACCAAAATAGGTAAAAACTGCATGATTGGCGGGCAGGTAGGTATTGCCGGACATCTCACCATTGCCGACAATGTAAAAATCGCCCCCAGCTCGGGGATTGAAGCAAGCATCACCAAGGAAGGAGCGATTATGCTTGGCCTTCCTATTGCCCTCGAAATCAGTAAAGCCAGGCGTAACTTTATCCATTGGCGTAATCTCGATGAGATCGTCAGAAAGGTTTATTCTATCGAAAAACAACTCAACAAACCGCATGAGTGAAAAGCAGAGGACCATTAAAGCCCCGGTAAGCATCTCCGGAGTGGGTTTGCATACCGGCAACGAAGTTGTGATCACTTTCAAACCCGCACCCGAAAACTATGGCTATAAATTTCGCCGGGCCGATCTCAATACAGGAACATTGGTAGATGTAGATGTTGACAATGTAGTGGATACTTCCCGTGGAACCAGCATTGAACAGGATGGTGTGCGCATCGATACTGTAGAGCATGTTCTGGCTGCGCTGGCCGGCCTTCAGATCGACAACGCCCTGGTTGAATTGAACCAGGCGGAAACCCCGATCCTTGATGGCAGCTCCCGGGAATATGTGGAAGCCATTACATCGGTTGGAATTGCTGAACAAAAGGCACTTCGAAACTATTATGAACTCACTTCCAATATCACATACCTGAACCCTGAAAAAAAGGTAGAGATGATAGCCATCCCTTCCAATGAATTCAGGGTTTCGGTGATGATCGATTATGAATCAAAAGTGCTGCAATCCCAGAATGCTTCTCTCGACAATATCAGGCAGTTCAAGGACGAGTTTGCCACCTGCCGTACCTTTGTTTTTCTTCACGAGCTTGAATATCTGCTCAACAACAATCTGATCAAAGGCGGCGACCTTAGCAATGCCATCGTTTTTGTTGACCGTGAGATGTCACGCAAAGAGCTTGATCACCTGGCCCATCTATTCAAGAAACCCGAAGTTGAAGTATTGAAGGAAGGTATTCTCAATAACCTCGAACTGCAATATCCCAATGAACCGGCACGTCACAAACTGCTTGACATTATCGGAGACCTTGCTTTGATTGGTATGCCAATCAAGGCTCATATCATTGCCACCCGTCCGGGCCATTACTCTAATGTGCAGTTTGCAAAGTTGATCAAAAAACAACTTAAAAAAGAACGCCATTCAGAGATCGGGCATACGTTCGACCCTGGTAAACCGCCTATTTACAACATTAACCAGATTAAAAATATTCTTCCGCACCGTCCCCCGTTTCTTTTCCTCGACAAAATCATAGAAATGGGGACAGATTATGTAGTAGGTGTAAAAAATGTTACGATAAATGAAGCATTCTTTGTAGGTCATTTCCCTGATGAACCCGTAATGCCGGGTGTACTGATGATTGAAGCATTAGCACAAAATGGCGGTATCCTCGCTCTGAGCACATTGGAAGATCCCCAGAATTACATTACCTTGTTTGTCAAGATCGACAACGTAAAATTTCGACACAAAGTTGTCCCAGGTGATACACTTGTATTCTTCAGCCAATTCAGTAGCCCGATGCGCCGTGGTTTAATCTGCATGAAGGGGGTTGCCTATGTTGGCAACAAGATCGTCATGGAAGCTGAGATGATGGCACAACTCCAACGTAAATAGAATTCCGTCATGAATCAACCATTAGCATATGTAAACCCGCAAGCGAAAGTTGCTGCAAATGTGGTAATTGAGCCGTTCGTTTCGATCGATAGAAATGTAATCATCGAGGAAGGTACCTGGATCGGTTCCAATGTAACCATCATGGAGGGTGCGCGTATCGGCAAGAATTGTAAAATATTCCCTGGCGCAGTAATTTCAGCCATTCCACAAGATCTCAAATTTGCCGGTGAAGATACAATTGTCAAAATCGGCAATAATGTTACCATCCGCGAATGTGCCACGATCAATCGTGGCACTAAAGCCAGCTATGAGACAGTGATTGGCGATAACACCTTATTAATGGCCTATGTTCATGTGGCCCATGATTGTGTTATAGGAAGCAATGTTATCATGGCCAATGCCGCTATGCTTGCCGGTCATGTTATTGTGGATGACTGGGCTATCATCGGAGGAATGGTTCCAGTCCACCAATTCTGTCATATAGGAACACATTCTATCATTGCAGGTGGAACAGGCGTGGGCAAAGATGTCCCCCCTTACACAAAAGCAGCAAGAGAGCCCCTTTCGTATGTTGGGGTAAATTCTATCGGGTTGCGCAGGAGGGGATTTTCTCCTGAAGTAATCAATAAAATTCAGGAAATTTACAGGATTATCTTTCTGAAAAACTATAATGTTTCACAAGCCGTAGAAATAATTGAAGCCAAACTTGAAGCTACGCCGGAACGCGATGAGATTCTTTCTTTTATTGCCAATTCCAGTCGCGGGATTATGAAAGGTTATTCTAAAATTCGTGAAAAATAACAATAAGATCCATGATACGTATTGAAATTCAGGATATCGGAAAAAAATTCAATACGGAGTGGATCTTCCGCCATGTAAACTATACATTTGAAGATCACCTTGCATATGCAATTCTTGGAAGAAACGGATCCGGCAAATCCACGCTCCTGCAAGTGATTGCCGGAAATCTATATCCCACTACCGGAAAAGTGAAATATATTCTTTCAGGAAAAGAAGTTGCACCGGAAAAGATCTTCCAGCATCTCACTATTGTGGCTCCCTACCTGGAACTGATCGAAGATTTTACATTACGGGAAATGCTGGATTTTCATTTTTCTTTCAAATCCATTATCCCTGGTCATTCTATTCCCAAAATCATTGAATTATTAGGATTTAACAAGATCGGGAAAAATCCTATCCGGTTATTTTCTTCGGGAATGAAACAACGTGTGAAACTTGTTCTTGCTGTATTGAGCGATGTTCCTCTTCTTCTTCTGGATGAACCGACCATGAATCTTGATCAGGCAGGCGTTGATTGGTACCTGAACATACTTGAAAAATTCGCTGGAAACCGTACCATTATTGTGTGTTCCAACATTCAACAACAGGAAACCAGCTTCTGTTCAGGAAAATTACTTATTGAGGATTATAAGCAATGAAATAATACTCTGTTTTTTTTTCAAAATGGTCAGAGAACTGCTGAAGGTTAAGACAATCTTCTCCATCCAAAAAACCTTTTAGCGTTGAGATACACAAACCGCAGGTTTCTGAAAGAAAAGAAAAACAAGCTGCCGGTTTTGATCCATAAAAGTCAGCAGCACCTAATCCAAATTCAAAAACAATCACTGGTTTATTCCGCTGAATCGTTTTTATTCCTCCTTGTAAAACAGCGAATTCAGCCCCTTCAACATCGATCTTTATGAAATCGATGGGTTGGTTTTCGGGAATGATATTATCCATCAAATCTGTGTCAACCGTCAATTGATTGATTCTGACATCCGGCATTTCATATTTTCTTTTCCGGATTCCGCTGTATGCCGGAGCATTTACGACATAATTAAAATCGGTAGTTCCTTTTTTATCAAACAATGCAATGGGGAAAATGGATACTTGTTTTCCTTTATATTTTGACTTCAGGAAATCGTGCAGGTGAGGAAGCGGTTCAAATGCAAAATGTTTCCCATTGGGAGCAAAACTGAATATCTCATCCAGAAGTTCACCTTTGTGGCATCCAATATCGATAGCAGAAGAGTTTTTCCCGAGAACTTTCTGCATTATTTTTCTGGTATATATGTCGTATCTGAGATTTCTGGTAAGTGGTAACTGGAACTTTACCAGAAGGCTTTTTAAGGAAGTTTTAATGGGCATAAGTACAATCCTGGAGACCAAGAATTTTGGTGCAGCGAATTTACAAAAAAGAACATTGTAAGGTATGTAAAAAAAATTGCCTAAATTTGCACACCGGAATAATATCCTAAATTACAGATCAATATACACTTTATGGCTACTACGGCAGATATCAGGAATGGGTTAGTAATTGAATACAATGATGACCTCTATTCTATTGTTGAATTTCAACATGTAAAACCAGGAAAAGGTCCGGCTTTTATCAGGACAAAGTTGAAAAGCCTGAAACATGGAAGGGTTATTTCCAACACTTTCGACTCAGGTGCCAGGATCAACATTGCCCGTGTTGAAAGAAGGAAATACCAGTATCTGTTTAAAGATCATTCGGGTTACCATTTCATGAACAGTGAAACTTTCGACCAGACCTTTATCCCTGAAGACCTGATCAATGCCCCTGCTTTCTTAAAAGAAGGACAGGAAGTGGAAATCCTGTACCATGTTGATACTGAGACTGCACTTACCTGTGAATTACCAACTTATGTGACGTTGAAAATCACTTATACGGAACCGGGTATGAGGGGTAACACTGCCACGAATACCCTTAAAAATGCTACTGTTGAAACAGGCGCAACAGTGAAGATCCCACTATTTATTGAAACCGGTGAAATCATCAAGGTGGATACCCGTAATGGTGAATATTCCGAGAGGGTAAAAAGTTAATCATGAAATTATCTTCCCCAATAACATTAAAAGGCATTGCAGAGTTGATTCATGCCCGTTTTGTCGGTTCCCCTGATTTTCTTGTAACCGGAATCAATGAAATTCATATGGTTGAACCCGGGGACCTGACTTTTGTGGATCATCCAAAATATTACAAGAAGGCTTTGAATTCAAAAGCCACGACAATCATTATAAACACAGAAGCAGAACCACCTGAAGGGAAAGCGCTCCTCATTTCGACAAATCCCTTTGATGACTATGTTTTTCTGACCCGACATTTCCGCCCATTTGAAAAAGCGACCGCCAGCATAAGTCCAAATGCTAAGATCGGTGAAGGAACCATCATTCAACCCGGGGCATTTATCGGAAATTATGTGAACATCGGGAAAAACTGTCTTATCCACGCCAATGCAAGCATTTATGATCATTGTATCCTTGGTGATAATGTGATCGTTCATTCCAACGCGGTAATCGGGGCCGATGCATTCTATTACCAACGTCGTCCTGAAGGATACAAAAAGCTGGAATCCTGTGGCCGTGTGATTCTTGAGGATAATGTTGAGATTGGAGCATTGACTAGCATCGACAAAGGCGTATCGGGGGATACTATCATTTCTTCAGGAACAAAAATGGATAATCATGTGCAGGTAGGGCACGATACATTTATCGGTAAAAATTGTCTGATCGGAGCGCATTCGGCGATTGCCGGTGTTACCCGTATTGAAGACGATGTAATCCTCTGGGGTAATGTACTCATCAGCAAAGACTTGGTTATTGGTGCAAAAGCGGTAATATTGGCCTCTTCCGGCACTGAAAAATCGCTGGAAGGAGGAAAAGTTTACTTTGGTATACCTGCGATCGAAGCACGAAAAAAATGGCGTGAGCTTAGTGCATTAAGCCTGCTTCCTGATATCATTAAAAAGCTCAAGTAATTCCTACTTCCTAAACTTTTCCTGAATTTGATTCTGTGGGGTCTGTGGATAAATCTTTTTTCACATAAAACAGATCCATTGCAACAAGCACTGCGATGAATCCCCAGAATGGAACAGATGCTTTATCAGTATCCAGGAAGTCGTTCATAGTGCCGTGAAAAAAGTATGTAATCAGGCCGAGCGTGATGGAAAGGCTTAACATCTTAATCTCACTGGAATCAGCTTTCTTATATATTCTCAAACCGGTAGTAATTGTGAAAATGAGGAGTGCAACAACGCCCAGGAACCCAAGGACACCTGATTCAGCTAATGGACCAATATACTCGCTATGCGCATTTCCTTTATCCCCGGCATTGGTGCTTATCCGGGTCTTTTCACTGGCATGTTGATAGGGTGCATATTCAAACTGGTACGTACCTGGCCCAAAGCCAAAAACCGGATGTTCTTTAAACATGCGGAATGCCGATTGCCAACGGTTAATCCTTTCTAAGTTTGAATCGTCGGTGGTGACATTTGAAATAGACTGAAGGTGTTCAATAAAATTTGCTGATGAACCTTGTTTGTTTTTTTCGAGCCGGTCCCATATTTCATTCTGGAATAGAAAAAAAACACTGGCAAAAAAAGCTAGTGTAACAACAATCCATTTCAGCTTGATTTTAAAGACAATAACTAAGTATACCATCAGGGCGGCTGCCAGACTGACCCAGGCTGCCCGGCTAAAAGAAAGCACAAGTGCAACAATCAGCACAAGCAAAACGATAAAAGAGAAGAACCTGGTTAGTTTTGAATGGGTTTTCGTAAATGAGAAACCAATGAAGATTGGAATAAACAAACTTAGAATTGCCCCATATGCAGTATGGTCGTTAAAAAAAGGTTCCATCACCCAGTGTCCGGCCTGTTCTTCAAACCCATAAAGGTAATGATTATAAGTAGTGTAGGCAATTACGCCCAATAACGGGATCGTATAAACCCAGATAAACAATCGGATATTTTTTGTATTCTTGAATAATAATATTCCAATAAAATAAAAAGGAACGAGAAACCATAGCCTTGCAATAAGGAATTTAAAAGAAACCAGAGGAATCTGGCTTGTAAGGGACGTAATAAATATCCATGCCAGCTGTAAAAGGATAACAATTGTCACCGGGTGTTTCAGAATGTTTCGGTCGTAGTTATTATCATATATCAGTTTGATACAGAAAAGTGCCAACACTCCAGCCATCAGTGGTTCTGTGGGTATGGAAACGCCCACTCCGAATTCAATATCCCGAAGGTTGATAGCTAGCGGAGTAAAGAAGGCGATCAGGAATATGATTTTGTCAAGCGATCGTATATAAAGAAAAAGAACCAGGATAGCGACGGGAATTAAGAGAGCCCAGTACATATCCCGGATCATCAGGTAGGCGTTCAATAAAATAAAAACCAAACTGATAAAATAAACCCATCTGATTTTTGTTCTTTCCAGCACGGCTTCAGAGAATAAACAACATTAGATTTTTTTCGATGGGTCATTCACCGGGATGGGTCTGGTCCTTCTGCTCTCAATCACACCAATTACAATGATTGCCAGAAATAGAGCAGACAGTGAAGAAACAACAACAAATATCCAGCGGATAGGATAAGATTTTTTGTCGGCTGGAAACGGTTTATTCAGAACATTCAAATACGTGTAATTCCGGTTATAATTCAGTATTGCCCTGTCGTATTCTAGCTTCAGTGCACCATATTGATTTGCTTCAGACAGCAAAAGGTTTGAGATCATCTCCCGATGACCTCCTTTTTCTTCCAGGTTTTTTCTCAGTTTTTGTGCTTCTGATCTGTTTGAGGAGCCACCGGAAAGTATAGCACGCATCACTTCCCTGGTTTGGCTCTGGTAATCCAGCAACCCGAATTTTACCCCCAGCTCCTGTGCCTGCATTTGTAGTGAATCCAGCTCCTTTTTCTTATAATCTGTTATTTCCCGGTAGTTCTGAACAACTTCCTGAAACTTTTCTTTATGCATGTATCGAACCTTAAGATTATACTGGTTCAGGATTTCATTTACCATATTGCAGGCGATCGTTGGATCCTTATCCCACACTTCAATTCCCACAGCTGAATACGGGGTTTTATTGATTTTCACCTTTTGCCCATATTCCCACAGCAGCGTACTCAAAAAATATTTGCTGCCGGGGTCAATTCCATAATGCTTGGGAAGATCGAATTTCTGCACGATACTGTCGCGAATATCCTTCGATTGCAGAATCTGTATCATTTGCTCCGTTTCGCTTTCATCCGAATAAGGAGAAATGTTGGAAGGATAAACAATAGCGAAAGATTTAAAAAGGGAAGTGATAAAGATAGAGCTGGAAAAGAAAGCTGCAACCAATGCTGCCCCACAAACAATTGTGGCAAGGTGAATTTTCCACCGGATCAGAATGTCGATAATGTTTTTACTTTTAAAGTAATCTTCCATAGGAATTATTTTTCTGATAAAATCTATTCTATATAAATCAGGATAACCGGAATTTCTTCTGTGATTTGAATGCGGCAATCTTCTCTATCATAACAATCAAAATGATTGCAAGAAATAATGCAGAAGTAGCGGATACAAGAATAATCAGCCATCGAACGGGATAGGATTTCCTTTCAGCTTTGTAGGCATTATTTACAATAAACTTTTGGGGAACATCTTCTTCAGCATCTACTTTGGCTTCTTTGAATTTTGATTGCAACAATGTAAGCTGTTGTGTTTTAAATTCCAAGGCATTTTTTAGCGACATGTAAATGCCGCCATACAGCCCAAGAACATCCAGCCTTTTCTGCAATCCGGCCATTGCAGCGCGGTTATTATTCATGGTTGCAATAGCCATTTGCTGATTCAGTGCCTGCGACTGGTACTCGACATCATTCACGCCCAGTTTGCCAATCGCAACGATGGAATCAGTAATTCCTGCGACTTCCACTTTCAATGTATTGTATTCAGCCTCCACGATCTTGAAACCCCTGAAGGCTCTCTGGCGGATCATTTCATTCTTTGTAGAGTCGAGCAGATCAGAAATCTTGTTAGCGATATCACAAGACATTTGTGGATCTTTATCCAGCACAGAAATCTGAACTGCCATATATTCGGTTCTGCAAAAAGAAATGTTTTTTTCGTATTCTTTGTAAAGCGACTCATTCTTATATTTGGAACCGGAATCAATTTCGTAATGTTCCAAAAGATTGAATCTTTTAATAATCCGATCCCGGATCTTATTGGAATTAAGAACCTGAAGCAATTGTTCTGCCTGTTCATCTTCTCCTATCGTCATCAGATCCTGTCCCTTTCCAGGTTGATCACTCAGCAGGGCTTTTGAAACAGAGTTGGTACTTGCTGGAAAAAGGATAACTGTAGATTTAAACTTCGGTGTAATGAACCAGGGAGACGAAAAGAACCAGGCACCCAAAACAGCGACAATCAGAACCAGGGAAAGCGGTTTACGCCATTTATAGAGAAAGACAATAAAACTGGAAGAATCAAAATCCTCATTCCTTTTAACTTCATGTTTCATAGGAAAATTCGCTCAATTATTTGCCAAAATTAGATATATTTCTGTAATGTACAAACCTGAAGTGTAGGAATCAGAAAATCAGGTTATGAATCTCCGGGCCACGAGTGAATTATCAATTGTCTTCTCGCAAGATTCTGGCCATAGAACGGATGTTCAGGAGTTTCAGTACACCTGCCAGCCCAAATGAGAAAAAGATCATCAGAACAAAATTCGGGAACCAGGTTTTTGCAGGTGAAATTATGCCGCCCCAAAGAGGTGACAACTGCCGCGAAAGGATGTTGAAGATCACAACACCCAGAATAAATAAAAACAACGTAAAGAGGTATCGGTAATTGATCTGAAATTTGAATACTTTTTGAACGATAATCACTTGTGCAATGGCAATGAAGAATTGGGTGATCAGGCTGGCATAGGCTGATCCGACAGCCTCCATCGTGGGAATCAAAAAAAGGTTAATGAGGAAATTTATTACCAGGCCGCAGCCGGAGATTATGCTAATCTCTCTGAGATTTCCATTGGCTGTCAGCAAAGTGCCGAAGATGTATGAAGTTGAAACAGCTACAAAACCTCCCATCAGCAGGCGAAAAACCCGGGCCGATTCCAGGATATGCTCATCATAAAGCAGATCCATGAGTTCATAGCTATAAAAAACCGAACTTATAGCAACGATGACGGCAATAGTTATAAGCAATGTAAAAGACAATTTCACCATCTTTTCTACCGACTGTTTGTGCTTGATCATTCTGGAAAAGACCGGAATCAGGAGCACGCCAAACAAATAAGCAATCATATTTGCAGCATCCAGTAAGCGAAACCCTGATGCATAGATACCTATTTGTTTATCTCCCAGTTTCCCAGGAAGTAGTTTCCCGAGCATCACCGGATCGAGTCGATTGTAAAATGTCATCAGAAGTACCATCAAGGCAAATGGCATGCTTTGTTTCATGATTGCCAGAAAAAATGGCCAGTGAAAATTCAGTTTCCTGAAGCGGGCCTTCTTAATCACAATTAATGAAGCTACAAGGGCAGTCGTAATATAGGCAGCCGTTTGTGCATAAACAAACCATTCGATCTTAAATTTTGTCACCGTAAGATGTCCCCACAACAGGATACCGCAAAAAACGATCATAAGAAAACGGTCGAGGACTGATAACAGGCTATCGGTCTTGAACATGAGCAATCCTGAAATATTGGATCTCAGATAAAGCACGAGCGAAATCAGGATCTGGTTAAAACAAAGCCAGGCTAAGAGTTTTAGCTGTGCCGGATTATATTTTAAGAAAAATGCAACAGTAAAAGCAACCAGGACATAAACCAGGGACAGGAGTAATTTCATGACCACAATTGCAGAAAAATGTTTGTTCAGCAATTGATGGTTCTGCGCAATATTCCGGTTGTTGAAATTCGTGATCCCAAGATCGAGCAGGATATTAAAAAGAAAGGAGAAATTAAATACTTCGAAGTAGAATCCATAATCCACCACTCCGGTGATGATCTGTACATTCCTATCGATTGCGAAAATCCAGACTGGTTTTATCAGGAGGTTAAGCAAAAGCAGCAACCCCAGGTTTGTCAGAAATTTTCGCTGCATATTAAAAAAGTAAAAAGCTCTTTGAAACAGAAACTTTTCGTCAATACTTGGAAAATAATTCAGATATTTGCTACAAAGTTAATAATTAAACTTTTGTCATATCATAATAATTCCTTCTTTCCCTTTCTGAAATGAACATTGCTGTTAACACCCGTTTACTTATCAAAGGCAAATTGGAAGGAATAGGATGGTTCACTTACGAATCTCTTAAGAGAATCACTACGCAGCATCCGGAGCATCACTTTTATTTCATTTTTGACCAGCCATTTGACCGGAGCTTTATTTTTTCAAACAACATCACCCCCATCGTCTTATTCCCTCCTGCGAGACATCCATTTCTTTTCTACATCTGGTTCGAAATACGGCTTCCCAGGCTACTGAAAAAGCTGAATCCAGACCTGTTCCTGTCTCCCGACGGATATTTGTCCCTCCGTTCCGGAATAAAATCCGTTGCTGTATTTCATGATCTGAGTTTTGAACATTACCCTGAACATATTCCCTTTTTTAGTCGCATGCATTACCGGCATTTTTTTCCAAAATTTGCACAAAAGGCCACACGTATCGTCACTGTTTCCCAATTTTCAAAACATGATATACATCAGCAATATGGTGTCAACACTGCGAAGATTGATGTTGTGTACGATGGTGCAAATGAGGATTACAGACCTTTGCCAATAAAGGAACAAGACGTTATTCGCAAACGGTTCACAAACGGTTGTCCCTATTTTATTTTTATCGGGTCGCTGCATCCCCGGAAAAACCTGGTCAATCTGTTCAAAGCGTTTGATATCTTTAAAAACACTACGGGATCAGATATTAAACTTCTTATCGTTGGTGCGAAGAAATGGTGGACTAAAGATATCAGCAGAACTTTTAAAAGTATGGACCATTCCGGAGAAGTTGTCTTCAGCGGGCGGCTGAATGCAGAAGAACTTGTCAAGGTTTTGGGGTCATCACTTGCACTGACCTATGTTTCTTACTTTGAAGGTTTCGGAATTCCCATTGTTGAAGCGTTTAGATGCGGAACTCCTGTGATTACTTCCAACGTCACTTCCATGCCGGAAGTAGCCGGAGATGCTGCATTGCTTGTCGATCCTTTTAATCCCCGGTCGATTGCAGATGCCATGATCCAGGTGTTTGAAATTCCTGAACTATCAAAAAAGCTGGCTTTGGCAGGAGAAAAACGCAAAGATGAATTTACCTGGCAGAAAACCGCCGACCGGCTTTGGGAATCAATTGAAAAAGCAGTAAAATCAAACTAAAGCTATGAATATCCTCCTCCTGGGATCCGGAGGCCGCGAACATGCAATCGCATGGAAACTGGCACAAAGCAACCTCCTGAACAGGCTGTTCATCGCTCCGGGAAATGCAGGAACTGCTGAAATCGGAACAAACATTATCCTTTCCATAACCGACTTTCCTGCTATCAAAACTTTTGTGTTAAAGCATCAAATCGAGATGGTAATTGTAGGTCCTGAAGATCCTCTGGTGAAAGGAATTCATGATTTCTTTCTTTCAGATATCGAAATATCAGGGATCCCGGTTATTGGTCCGGTTCAAAAAGGAGCCATGCTTGAAGGATCCAAGGATTTTGCCAAAAAGTTTATGAACCGTTATAAGATTCCAACGGCTGCTTACCAAACTTTCACTATGAGTTCACTTGACGAAGGCATCAGCTTCATCCGGAACTCACAGGCGCCTTATGTTTTGAAAGCTGACGGACTCGCTGCCGGCAAAGGAGTTATTATCTGCCAGACTGCCGGGGAAGCTACGGAAGAACTGCAATCCATGCTCCTGGATGCCAAATTTGGCGAAGCTTCGGAAAAGGTTGTCGTTGAAAAATTCCTGAAAGGAATCGAATTATCTGTTTTCGTATTAACAGATGGAAAAACTTACCTGATTCTGCCGGAAGCAAAGGATTATAAAAAGATCGGTGAAGGTGATACTGGTCCAAATACCGGCGGAATGGGATCCGTTTCCCCGGTACCTTTTGCCGATAAGGATTTCATGGAAAAAGTCGAAACAACTATCATCCGCCCTACAATGAATGGATTAATCAATGAAGGAATTGATTACCGGGGTTTTATCTTTTTCGGATTGATCAAGGTCGGGATTGATCCATATGTCATAGAATATAATTGCCGCCTGGGTGATCCTGAAGCTGAATCTGTTTTACCGCGCATCAGGAATGACCTGCTTGAACTTTTCATTGCTGTGGGAAAACAAAAATTGGAAGATGAATCAATCCTGGTTGATCCGAGACATGCCGTCACAGTTATGCTGGTTTCGAAGGGATATCCTGATTCATACGAAAAAGGAAAAGAAATTGTCGGGCTGGACCGTACAAAGGAAAGTTTTGTTTTTCATGCAGGAACAACAAGAGATCCTTCATCCGGAAAAATTCTTTCAACTGGTGGCCGGGTCATTGCCGTTTCATCGGTTTGCAACAATACGAAACAAGCACTTTCAAAATCTTACGCCAATGCTGAAACGATTGATTTTGAAGGGAAATATTACCGAAAAGACATTGGTTTCGATCTGGTATAAACGAGTACTGATAATCAAGTGGACAATGAAAAAAGTTGTTTTTAATTGTAACTCAACGATCCTGATATAATAAATGTTTCTACGCTTTTTCCGGTCAAGTTTCTTTTCTCAATACCTGGCGATCATCATTGCCGGGCTTCTGTTATGGGGTCGTGCATTTTTTGTTCCACCACTTATGCCGGTTGCCTCAGGGCCGGTTCCTCTGTATAAGCTGCTTTTCTTCCTTCTCTCTGATCTTCCTTTGCTGGCGGTGATACTGGGTTATCTTCTGAATTTATTTTCTGCTTTTTACCTTAATTTTTTATTGACAAAGCATGAAATTCTTGCAAAAAACTCTTCCCTTGCGGCATTTCTTTTCCTTGTCCTTGTTAGCTATTACCCCGTTCTGTTAACCCTTCACCCTGTCAATATCTGCCTTTTCATTCTCTTGCTCGTTCTCGAAAAAATCTTTGCTTCATACAGCCGCCAGGAACCGCTTGACCTGGCATATACTGCAGGATTCCTAATCGGGATAGGAGTCATGTTTTATTTTCCGTTTATTTTCTTTTATGTGTTGATCCTGATTGCTTTTATTGTTTTCCGAACTTCGAGTTTACGTGAATGGTTCAGCTCTTTCATCGGTTTGGGTTCTCCTTTTATTTTTCTGATTATTTATTATTTCTGGTTTGATGAGGTAAAGGTCAAACTCCTTGAATATTGCAGTTCATTTGTTCCTTTCTTTAACCTGGAATCATTCAGGAATGCAGGATTCCTGATTTTCACAGCCATTCAATTCTTTTTTTTACTCTTTGGGATTTTTGCAGGTCTGGCGAGGATTTCGGAGAGAACAATTGAGATCCGGCGCAAAACGATCCTTCTTATCTGGCTGGCAGTTATTGTACTTCTTAGTTTCCCTTTTGTTGGTTCGCTTCTTCCTTATCACCTGTTAATTTCCTTCATCACGGTCTCCGCTCTGCTCTCCTTGTATATCCTGAGATTAAGGAACACTTTCTGGCAGGAAATTGGTCTAATGCTGTTGATTTTTTTAGTACTCGTGCACAATCTCTTCCCGCTTTTCATATGAAAAAGATTATAAAGACACCACTGAAGAGTTATTTTTCAAAGGATCTTTTGGAAGCAGGATGTGATGAAGCCGGCCGTGGATGCCTCGCCGGACCAGTTTTTGCGGCAGCAGTTATACTTCCCAGAGATTTTACCAGCAATGTGCTTGATGATTCGAAAAAACTCACATTCAAGCAGCGAATTTCCCTCCGGCTTGTAATCCAAACAAGTGCACTCGCCTGGTCGGTGGCACAAGTGGATGCACAGGAAATCGACCGGATAAATATTCTCAATGCTTCATTTGCTGCAATGCACCTTGCTATTCAAACACTTCACCTGAGACCTGAGCTGCTCCTGATCGACGGAAACCGCTTCAAGGAATATCCTGGTATACCCCATCAATGCATTGTCAAAGGTGATGGAAAATTTCTTTCAATTGCAGCAGCATCGATTCTTGCTAAAACCTACCGTGATGATTTCATGCTCGAAATGGACAAGAAACTCCCACAGTATAACTGGAAGAAAAATAAAGGATATCCTACAAAAAAACATCGTGAAGGGATTGCCATGTTTGGCGCAACTCCTTTGCATAGGATGAGTTTCAACCTGCTTGGCCAGCTAAAGATTGATCTGTATTAGAACTTACGATTGGACGATTTACGATTTACGAATAAATTCTTTCAGATACTTACTTTTACTATTCTTTTTTTTCATCTTTTTTTCATCTACTTTTGATTTTTCTTTCCATTTCCGAGACCATTTGAATGAAGCACTTTAGGATCGCCTTCATCATTCTTTCCGTAATTATTCTACTTAGTGGTATCACTTATTTAAGCTGGGTATTTTATCTCAGACTTCAGAAACCCGTCAAGTCTCCATTACAAGCGATCCCGGAAAATACCGCCCTGATCATAAAATTGAACAAACCTACTGTATTATGGGAAGACATGTATCGAGGAAACCTGATCTGGAAAGAGATTTCATCAATCCCATACATTGCTTCCCTGAATGCTCAGATACACAAAATTGATTCGCTGCTGAAGACCAATAAAAAACTTTTTGGGATCGCACAAAAAAGTCAATGTTATGTGGCAATGACATTGACCGGGAGATCTACTTATGGTTTCCTTTTTCTGACTTCATTACCAGGAATAAGCGGCGAAAGTGTGATAACTTCCCTGCTTGAAGAAAGTTATGGAAAAAAACTTTCTATCCTGAAAAACCAATATGGTTCTGCAAATCTTGTTCGTGTGACCTTTCAGGGACAAACGGATCCGCTATATTTTGCAGTAAGAAACGGAGTCTTTATGGGAAGTCTGCATCCCGAGCTGATTCGCAAAGCCATCGATCAACTTTCTCTGAACATTCCCTCTATTGTCAACACCGGGTTCCAGAAAGTCGAAACCACAACAGGGAAAAAAGTGGATGCCAACATCTATATCAATTATCGCCTGGTTCACCCGTTCCTCGCAAGGTTACTGCAAAGTGATCAGGTAACTGAAGTCGATAAAGTTTCCAGTTTTGCCGATTGGAGTGGTCTGGATGTAATCCTGAAAAAAGATGAATTACTGATCAACGGATACACAACAATTAGTGATACCGGGAATCAATTCCTCAGGATCTTTAGCACGCAAGCGCCACAAAAAATTTCAGTAACCAGCATTCTTCCCGACAACACTTCCCGCTTTATGTGGGTTGGCTTCACGGATATCGAAAATTATTACAGAAACTTCATTTCCTATTCCTTAAGAAATGAAGGTTATCTCGAAACCTATGAAAGTCTCACGAAATTTGAATACCAGAATCAAATCAGTGTCAGAGACTATGTCCTGCCGTGGATTGGAAACGAGATCTGTCTGACAAGGTCACTGAATGATCGTAAAAACCTTCGCGAAGATACCTATGCAGTCATCCAGGTAAAAGACGTTGTATTGGCGGATAGTTTGCTTGCGGCCCTTCAATCAATGACTGGCCGAAGAAAAGATTCCTTGCAATACAAGAACCAGATGATCCACTTCCTGGCCATTCCTGAACTAATCCCTGCAATCTTCGGAAGACCTTTCAGGGAGCTGAATTCAAGCTGCTATACGCGTGTTAACGAGTACATCATCTTCGGGAATAACGCTCTTGCGTTAAAATATTTTATCGATCATGTAGTGTATGATAAAGTCCTGAATAAAGACAAAGCCTACATCACCCTGAATGATAACCTGTCTGATAATGCCAATCTTTACTATTACTTCAATACTGAGCGCATCATTTCAAAATTCAAATCGGTGTTCAGTGACGAATTGAATGAACAGCTTGAACCTGCTGTGGATACATTAAAGAAGTTTGAGTCGCTGACGGTACAATTTACAAATAAGGAAGGGATTTTTTATACCAACCTTTATGTTCGCTACAACCCGGTTTCCGAAGCATTAGCTCCGCTTCGATGGCAGGTCAGTCTTGATACTTTGCTTTTTGGAAAGCCACAGTTTGTGCCAACCGGACGACAACATGAAAATGCTATCCTGGCTTTTGATATCAATAACCGTCTTTATCAGATTGATTCTACCGGTGTGATCCTTTGGAAACTTCAGGTTCCGGGAAAACCTGTAGGGCATATCCAGGTAGTTTATCCAAAACATAAAGACAGTGCCTGCTATCTTTTCAATACTGACCGGTCGATCTGCTTGGTGAATGAATCGGGGAAGTTCATTCCCGGTTATCCTTATCAACTTCCAGCAAGAGCTGCGGGAGAGTTGATCGTGTTTGATCCCGGCAAAAGAGGAAACAATACGATCTTTATCGCACTTGCCGACAATAAAATCCATGCGCTGGAACTGGATGGCACTGCGGCACATGGATGGTTGAATCCCGCTTTGTCTGAGGAAATCAATCAACCAATACAATTCCTGGAAAACGGAAAAAAAGATTTCATTTTTATTAAAGGGGAAAATGGTCATCTGCTTATCACTGACCGGAAAGGGAAACCCATTCTGAGACCAGCTAAAGATCTGACTATTTCTAAGGCTAACAAATTTTACCTGAATAAGACCAATAAAAAAGGATCTTTTCTAACGACTGATCCTTCTGGAAAGATAATTTACATAAGAGATAGCTGGAAGACTTCAGAAGCAACGTTCAATATTTTCTCTCCTGCGCATCTGTTTTTCTACGAAGATATCAACAATGACGGCATGTACGAATTCATTTTCTATGACAAAGGCAGAATTTATTACTACGATCGTTTTTATAAGTTGAAGTACAACTACGCTTTCCGCAGGGAAATTACTGTTGCCCCCTTTCTGATCCAGCTCCCGGATGGAAAAAAATGGATCGGAGCAGTGTCTGGACCTGCCAATGAGATATACTTATTTGGCAAAGAAGGATTGGTTGAAATAGAACCGGGAATCCGGGGAAATTCTGCATTCACGATCGGGACTTACGGTAATGAAAACCATTGGAACCTGGTAGTAGGATCAGGAAAGTCGTTGAAAAATTATCGGTTACCGAAGCAATAATTTCTGCCCGACCTTTGGAAGCTGCCCGGGTTTAAGTGAATTCCTTTTATATAAATATTTTAGCTGGATACCGTATAGCTGTGAAATTGTATACATGGTTTCTTTTGATTTCACAATATGAGATGAAGCAGCCCCTTTTTGTTTTTTGTTTTCTAAGTAAACCATCTGGCCGGCTGCCAGCGAATTTCCTCTTTTAAGGTCGTTCCATTTCAGGATCTTCCGTTCAGAAACCCCGAATGCTGACGCGACTTTGCGCAGGTTATCATTTTTCCGAAAAATTATGAATTGCAGTCCATTGCTGATATACACCTGCCTTCCGCCAGGACCTTCGGCAAAGACTTCATATTTATTGGTGTGAAGAGTTTCTCTGGAACTATCAGCCCCACTTTTTATTGAATCACAAAAAAATTGCGAAAAATCAGCTACATCAAGTTGATTTAAGCCGAAGGTTTCAATTGCATTGATCAGCTTTTCCGGGTATTGCGGATTGGTAGCATAGCCCGCTTCTTTCAAACCTTTCGCCCATCCTTTATAATCGGTGATATCAAGCTTGAAAAGGCTCTTGTACCGGTCGCGTTGCGTAAGAAAACAGGAATGGTCACGAAAGGATTCTTCAGGATTATCATACATACGAAAGCATTCATTTTTCGTCTCATCATCCTGGATGAAGGTTTTGCCCGTCCATTCTTTATGACATTTTATCCCGAAATGGTTATTTGCTTCAGTTGCCAGACGACTTTTGCCTGCATTCGATTCAAATATACCCTGGGCAAGTGTAATACTGGCAGGAATGCGGTAAACCATCATTTCCCTGACAGCAATTCCCCGAAAGCTCTCGATATATTGCCTGACCTGTGTTTCATAAGCTGAGTTCTGGCATACCGATTCAGTTGAAGAGAAAAGAGACAGGCAAAAGACAATGGAGAAAAATGCTTGTGGATGACGCAGCTTGGGCATACTACTCAGTTTTTCTTTTCCTGTTTCTGATCAGATTTCCCGAGAACCAGTTCTTTGTAGCGTTTTCCCCGCATTTCAAAATTTTGGAATTCATTGTAACTGGCCGCGGCCGGCGAAAGAAGGCAGATTGCACCGGGTTTTGTGCAATGAAATGCGATGTCTAAAAATTCATCAAAAAGATTGATGCTGAAAAGCTGTTGGTCCGGCCTTTTAATATTTTCAAACTCAGCTCTGATACGCTGACCAGCATCTCCGGTAAAAATAAAATTACGGGTTGATGATGTTGAAAGAAATCTTGCCAGGACAGAATATTCGATTCCCCGGTCGAATCCTCCCAGGATAAGCGTATCCACCTGATCCAATGCTTTCACTGCTTCAATACATGCTTCCGGTATGGTAGCAATAGAATCATTGTAAAATTTAATGCCTTCTACAAGTCCGACATATTCCATCCGGTGCTCAAGCCCTGTAAAACCCGCGATTCCTTCCTGGATGATGACAGTTTCAATTCCAAGGATCTTGCAGGCACAGATGACTGACATGATATTCCCTAAATTGTGATTTCCTTTCAGTTTCCGTTTTTTGTTCAGGTCCAGCACATCTTCCTGCTTGCTATTCCTTGAAAAAATGATCTTATCATCAGAAATGAAACAACCGTCAGGAAATGATCCGTTAAATGAGAAAGGAAGAAAATTCGATTGTGCATTTTTTTCAGCGATTCGTTGCAGAATCAGGTCATCATCCGCATTAAAAATAAAAAAATCAAGACTATCCTGGAATTTGAGGATATTCATTTTGGATAGCTGATAATCCAAAAAAGAACGATATGCATCGAGATGTTCCTGGTAAAGGTTCAATAAAATCGCGATATGCGGGGCAACTTTGATATATTCCAATTGATGAGAAGACATTTCAAAAACAATAACAGTTTCCGGACGGATTTCATCTACAAGATCAAATGCCGGGCGGCCAATGTTTCCAAGAAGAAGTGCATGCCGACCGGCTTTTTTCAGAATGTGATACAGCAATGCGGAAGTTGTGCTTTTCCCTTTGGTTCCTGTCACTCCAACAATCTGTCGAAAATAAACCTGAAGAAACAGGTCGGTTTGTGAAGTAATGGATTCGCCGGGAACAGGATAATCCATATCTTTTAGTGTGATTCCGGGTGTTTTTATGATCACATCAAATTGTGACAAGCGATTTAAATAACTCTTTCCCAGCAACAATTCCACGTTCGGATCTGATGTCAGCAACGCGTTTTCTTTCAACGATTCATTGCGGTCGGAAATAGCAAGGTGAATCTCAGGTAAGACTTTCCTGATAAGCGAGTAGGAAGCCTGTCCTTCCCTGCCAAAGCCAAGCAGTACAACCTTTTTACCATCCAGTTTTTCTCGGATCAGGTCATACATGCAGGTAAGATTTTAGGATTAATTCAAACTTTCTGGGAATAAAATGATGCGAATCGTATGACTGTAAAAAAATTGTTAAATCTTCATCCTGATATCTGATGAAAACATCTTTTTCTTTATAGGATTGCAGCAAGGCAAAATCTTCCGCTTCCGGGTTTTTCTTCAGGAATGCACAGATGGCAAGATTTACTTCTTCAATTGTACCGATACAATCAAAAGGTTTTGCATCAGCGCAACCCGTAAGTTCCTCGAAAGTCTGCTTCAGGGTAAGATCATCCAATAAATTTTTCCCGAATATTATTACTAATTGAGGCATCTCAAGGAAAGGAGAAAGGATGATGAAAGTAAACAGGCATTTGGGACATTTCCCGCACCAGATATCAGTCTTGCTGCCTGCATTACAACTTTTAAAAACATTGAAATAGTTTGGAAATCCGCTAAAGATACGGCTTATCTGAAGCTCTTTCAGAGGTCGGAGAAAACTAAAATAATTGATATCAGGAGAAATATATGTTGTTACATAATACCGGAAAGCTTCTTCAAACTCAACAGATTTTGAATACTGGTGATTAATTTCCATCCCGCTGACAGTATTCTCATTCGCGCTAGATTCGTTGGACAATGCGATGTGTTTTTTACCGGCCATCACCGCTGATAGAACTGAAACAAACGCCAGCAGTGCCGAAAATGGAGTATGCCCGTTGAGAAAACCTTCTTCATTCAGCTCAAGCAATGTCGGATCCATCGTACGGTGAACTTCTATGATTGAATCATAGTAGTAGCCTTTTTTCTTTACAGTTCCTTTGCTGGCTTCTCTGGGATTCAGTATCAGAGGAATATTTCCTGGTTGGGAATGCAAAAGTTCAAGTGTCACTACAGAATCTTTTCCTCCTCCTATAGGAATGACAGCCGAATCCTGTAAACCCAGACGGAAAGGAGAAAGGGATTTCCCTGACTGGCACTGGAATTTTACAAAATCATCCTCGCTGATATTGATACTGTTTAAGAATAAAAATTCGCCAAGCCCCTTAAAATATAACTTTTTCCACCATTTCACCTGTTCCTCATCAAGATTGTATCCTTTAACGACGATTGCCGGAGAACAGGCGGCTTTCCAATAGCTGACCATCTCGACCATACCGATCTGGAAAAGAATATTCTCCATGAAATTTTCCCCGACATTTTCTTTTAAAAAGAACTCCTTACCGGGAATTATCATGGTAGGGTGAAAGAAATAGCGGTCGGAAAGGTTAAAGTGGTATTGAATCCTCAACCCCTTGTCAGAATATTGATAATCAAAACCCTCGAAAGTAAAAACCGGAAATTCGTTTCTTAGCCTCAGAAATTTTTCGGCATTGTTAGATTTTAGCATGAAAAGAGTTATATTTGTAAAGGAAAAGGCAAAGATACAAACTTGCTTTGAATGATGGAAAAACCAATTATAAAACCAACACAAGGGATCATTCTTATCTCGGAGCCTTCGCTTTATGATTTCTATTTCAGGCAATCGGTGATTTTGCTTGCTGAGCACAATCAGGAAGGATCATTTGGTATCATCATCAACAAACCCATTGAAACCCGACTGAACGAGATACTTCGTGATTTTCCCGAATTCGACGCTCCCCTTTTTCTTGGTGGTCCGGTAAAAACTGATAGCATCTTCTATATTCATACTATCGATGGCATTGAAAAAAGCATGAAAATAATGGACGGCCTTTACTGGGGAGGCGATATTGAAGCGATCCGTAACCTGATCGATCTGCGACATATTACTGAAAAAGATATCCGGTTTTTTATCGGTTATGCGGGATGGAACCCGGCACAACTCGATAAGGAGATCAATGAAAAATCATGGATTCTTTCTCGGACCAATGTAGATGAGATCATTCGCAGAAACACTTCAAAACTGTGGAGTACACACCTCAAGAGTATGGGTAAAGATTACGCAATCTGGGCGAATCTACCTGCAGACCCTTCGTTTAATTAATATTTCCCCTGTCATTTGTTCCTTGTTATTTCTCTGTATTTTTGATGACGTTACCTGATTAAGATTTTTCATGAAGAAATCGGATTTCCTTGTTTTTGTGCTCTTTTGTCTATTATTTCTCCCTTTTTTTCTTTTCCATTCTGCCTTTGATTTTTTTCTTTCCTTCAATGCCGGGCATGCTTACATCGCTGGTTTTATCAAGTTTGCATTGCTGGCCACCCTTGGTGAGTCAATCGGGTTAAGAATCAGGACAGGTAAATACTCCGCCCGTGGTTTTGGTCTATTTCCAAGAGCAATTGTTTGGGGATTCCTGGGAATCACAATAAAAATGGCCTTCGTGATTTTCGGGGAAGGAGCACAACCGCTGTTAACCGGATTAGGGGTTCATTTTCCTACCGGCGAGATCCTTAAAGAGAGCCAGTTTTCATGGCTAAAACTTCTCACCGCTTTTACCGTTTCAACCACATTAAACCTTTTCTTTGCACCGGTTTTTATGACCTTCCACAAAATATCCGACCTGCACATCCTGCAAAATGGAGGAAGTATCAAAGGGTTTTTAACCCCGATAAATTTTCGCAGGAACTTTACTGAGATAGACTGGTCGTCGATGTGGAATTTTGTCTTCAAAAAAACCATCCCATTGTTCTGGATCCCTGCGCAGACCTTGACTTTTATGTTGCCCGAGGAATTCCGTGTCCTCATAGCAGCAATTTACAGTATAATCCTGGGAGTACTGCTTTCCATTGCCAGCATTATGGCACAAAGAAAATTATAATATGCCCCCCCCCTTCTTGTTTAACTTTCCTGAACCCCCTTAATAGACACATAGATATTTTTGTATATTTGCATAGAAATTTCATCCTATGGAAACTCCCCTGCAAACCGGTTATGAAGCCATCTCTTATTACGGCCACAAACCTTCCAGTAATATTGAAAACAGAGAGGAAAAACGTTTGGCCTCCCCACGGGCAAGTGCAGCAAAAGAATTATATTTTGAAGCCAAATCCTCTGTTTCTATTGAATTCCCTTACTGGTACACCCGCCGATGGGAAGAACTTGAAGGTGAAATCCCGATAGTTCGTCGTGGAGAGTCTTTAAAAGCCGGTTTTGAGCACCTCACACCGGTCATTTATCCCGGAGAACTCTTGGTTATGGGGAAAGCAGGTTATCTGCGCGGATCTTATCCGATGCCGTGGTTGTCGGAAGCCTTCTTCATGGCAGCAGAAGATAAGTTGTACCAGGAAGCTCTGAATTCGGGAAAACTTACTGCCGACACCTTCACTACGGTTGGCAAAGGTGGCGGGAATGTGACCGGGAGCTCAGGCAATGTGATCTCTTTGGCCGGAAAATTCGGCTTGCGGGTTGAAGAACTTCCTGTCCTGCTGGAGGTAGCAAAAAAATGGTATGGCAAGTCGGTGGATGATGTCGGACATCGTTATGAACAGCTTGTCCCTGGCTATTCTGAGAAAGAAGCGCTGATGCGTTCAGTTATTTGTATGTTTGATTCGGGGTACACCCTTCCCCAGGGAAGAGAAGTGATCAACTTCTATTATCCTTTACAATATGGCATCGACGGCATTATCCGGATTTGCGAAGAAGGAATTTCAGATACGGCCGGTTATCCTGATATGGACCGCATTTATTTCTATACCGGCGTGATCAGCATGCTGAAAGGGATCCGGAGTTGGATTTCAAATTATGCGGAAGAAGCGAATTTTCTTGCTTCAATCGAAAAAGATGAGAAACAAAAAAATGAATATCTTGACATCGCAGAGCGCTTAGAATGGATTTCCACAAAACCTCCCAGGACGTTTCATGATGCCTTGCAAGTGATCTGGATTTTTCATGTGGCAGTGCTGAATGAAGATGCAATTTCCGGTTTGTCTCCTGGTCGTATCGGTCAGATCCTCTATCCTTATTGGAAAAGAGATATGGAGAAGGGCATTATCGACCGGGAACGGACGTTGGAACTGCTGGAATGTATGCGGATCAAGTTCACCGAAATTGATTGCTTTGCTTCAATGGGTGTTGTCGGGGGCGTTCTTTCCGGAAACACCTTCAACAACCTTTGTATCGGCGGTTTGAAGAAAGACGGAACGCAGGCTGCCAATGAACTTGAGATGCTTATCCTCGAATCGGGTATCACATGCGATACGCCACAGCCAACGCTTTCATTGCTATATGACGAAAAACTCCCGGAAGAATTTTTATTGAAAGGCGTGGAATGCACCAAAATCGGGACGGGTTACCCGGCTTGGGTAAACAACCAGGTAGCGATGGAATTTCTTCTGAACAACTACGGGCATGAGGGAATGCAGATAGAAGAAGCCCGTGCATGGGCCATTGGCGGATGTCTTGAAACTTCTCCCGGGTCCTGGATGCCACTCAACCTCGATGGAAAGATCCACTGGATACCCGGCGGTTCAGCGCCTGCTACAAGCGTAGGAGTTCATTTTTTATCCTTGCCAAAATTGTTGGAAGTTGTTCTGTTTGATGGGATGGATATGCGTTCCGGGCAGAGGATTTTCCCATCGCATGGTTTCGATCTCAAGACTTATGATGAATTGTGGAAAGCTTTCCAAACTTACTTTCACCGGGCGGTTCATGTTCTTACACTGACTAATAATATCCAACATGACGCATGGAGAAAAATCTCCCCATCATTGGTCAATTCGATGCTTAAACCGGATTGCTTAGAGAGAGGGAAAGACATCGGGCAAATGGGAAGTCGCTACAATACCACTTTCAATGTGGAAAGCTGCGGTACAGCTAATCTTGTGAATTCTTTAGCTTCGCTGAAAAAGAATGTTTTCGACGAAAAGAATTTCTCCCTGAAAGATTACCAGTCAGCAATCTTAGCCAACTTTGGATATAAGACTGCACAGGAAACAGGTTCATATTCTCTTTTAGATCAGGTTGCAACAGCAGATTACCAGAACTGGAAAAAGATTCATAAATTTTCTCTTGAAGCTCCTAAATTCGGAAATGATGATTCTTATGTTGATTCTATCATGGCGCAATGGGAGAACTGGTTTTGTACGATGACACATGAATTCCGGTCACTCTATGACCAACCACTTTACGCCTGTCAGATATCTGTCTCAACGCATGGGCCCATGGGTGCCGTCACGCTTGCTTCTCCTGACGGACGTTTAGCAGGAACAACTTTCTCCGACGGATCAATGTCGGCTTCTCCGGGCACAGACAGAAATGGTCCTTACGCTTTGTTTGAATCTGCCAGTTGTTGGAATCATTCGCTTTCACAAAATTCGCAGATGAACATCAAAATTCATCCTTCAGTTGTGAAAGGCAGGGAAGGTTCCCGTAAATTTCTTGAACTGATCCGTTCATATATGCGTAAAGGCGGATTTCACGTACAGTTTAATATTGTCGATTCCCGTATGCTGAAGCAGGCACAGGAAGAACCTGAAAAGTACCGCAGCCTTCTCGTCAGGGTAGCGGGGTTCACGCAATACTGGGTGGAATTGGGTAAACAGATCCAGGATGAGGTAATTTCCCGGACGGAATATGAAGAACTATAAGTCTTAACAGATCGATCATGGAATACAGTTGCAAGGATTGCAGATTTTACCTCCCTGTAGATGTCTTTAAGGGATTATGCAAGATGGAGAAGACATCCATTACACCGGATGACCTTTCCTGTAGTAAATTCGAACGCCAACCAAAATGTAAATTCTGTACTCACTACAGTGTTGAGAAAGATTTTTTGGGTAAATGCATGGGAACTACTATTACCAGTCCCGATCTGAATGCTTCCAAATGTGACGACTTCACATGGGTACACCTCAACTGACAGGCGGTTATCTCTTCGACATCCAGGGTTTTTCTATACATGATGGACCGGGTTGCAGGACGCTGATCTTTTTGAAAGGCTGTCCGATGCGATGTGAATGGTGCTCCAATCCCGAAGGCATCCGTCCTTTTTCGGAGCCCTTATACAATCCCTCAAAATGCACGATGGATCTGCTTTGCAAAGAAGCATGTCCGTATGAAGCCATCACCGTTGCGGATCAATCACTCCTCATCAACCGTGACATTTGCAGAACTTGCTCCACCAATGCGTGCATGGATGCCTGTTTCACGGGAGCCATCCGGAAAGCAGGTTATTTTATCACTATGGCAGATCTGTTCAAGAAAATCCAACGCGATCGCCAATATTGGGGAGCAAATGGCGGTATCACGCTGACTGGCGGAGAACCGTTTTTACAACCGGATTTTGCCAAAGCCATCCTGAAAAAATGTTTTGAATCTTTCATTCACACATCGGTAGAAACCTGCGGCAACATTCCATGGGGAAACATCAGTCAGAGCTTAGATTGGCTAGATTGGATCTTTTTCGATCTTAAACATATCAACCCCGTCAAACATAAAAAGGCCACCGGTACAACCAACAACAATGTGTTGAAAAATGCCAGGGTTCTTGCAGAGAAGTTTCCTGGTCGGCTGATTTTCCGAATCCCATTGATACCAGGTTTTAATGATGATGAAAATTCCCTTTCGGAATTAGCAGAATTCATCTTATCCACCGGAAAAGAGGAAGTGAACATAATTCCTGCGCACCACATGGGAAGAGAAAAATACAATCTTCTCGGACAAAGTTATTATACAAAAGAATTCAAAATCCCTTCAGCCGACGACCTTTTCAAGGCTTCACAATATTTCACTAAAGCCGGTATCACCTGCTATTTGGGCAGTGATACTCCATTCTGATTTACGATTATTTCAAGTTCCAAATTATTACCACTAAGACACTAAGGACACTTAGGAACACTAAGTAAAATGATCACAAAACCCAATCATCTTAATTTACACGAAATACAGACTCTTAGTGGCTCTTAGTGTCCTTAGTGCCTTAGTGGTAAAAAAATAAAAAACATGAAATAAATAATTTATTCCATCTATTCTAAAACCGTTGGTTTATTCCAAATTATTCTTCAATTTTGTAGAGATAATATTAATCAATTACCTGTAATATTTTATTCCTATGAAGGATACTCCCATAAATCACGAAATAGTTACTAAGCAAATTCGCGAGAGCAAGATCAGGAATATCGGAAAAGCTTCAATTCGCGAAGTCAAGCTGCTGATCAACAAGATCGAGAAAGAGACAGGCGAAAAGTTTGTCAGAATGGAAATGGGGGTCCCTGGGTTGACTCCTCCGCAGATCGGAATAGACGCTGAGATTAAAGCACTTAATGAAGGTGTTGCAGCTATTTACCCGGATATTGAAGGAACTCACATTCTGAAAAAAGAAGTAGCCCGTTTTGTTAAATTATTTCTCGATGTAGATGTCGATGAAGCCAATTGTATACCAACTGTAGGTTCTATGCAGGGCGGGTTTGCTGCGTTTCTTACGCTTTCAAGGATTAACAAAGAGCGTAATACTACGCTACTGGTTGACCCGGGATTTCCGGTTCACCGCCAGCAGCATATCGTCCTTGGCCAAAAGTTTGAATCTTTCGATGTCTATGATTATCGTGGAGAGAAACTCCGCGACAAATTGGAATCAATTCTCTCAAAAGGACAAATTCATTCAATCCTCTATTCTAACCCAAACAATCCTTCCTGGATATGTTTTACGCCACATGAGCTGCAGATCTTCGGGGAAATGGCAAATAAATACAACGTGATTATTCTCGAAGATCTTGCTTATTTCGGCATGGATTTCCGGAAAGATTATTCGAAACCAGGTGTTCCACCTTTTCAGCCCACTGTTGCAAAATACACCGACAACTTCATCCTGCTGATCTCAAGTTCGAAAGCCTTCAGTTATGCCGGGCAACGGGTCGCTTCCATGGTAATCTCCAATAAGATTTTCAATGCCCAAATGCCGGATCTTCTTCGGTATTATTCCACCGATATTTTTGGAAGAGCACTTATTTATGGAACCATTTATGCACTAAGTGCCGGAACCAGCCATTCTGCACAATACGGACTGGCAGCCATGCTGAAAGCCGTAAACGACGGAACATACAACTTTGTGGAATACGTCCGGGAATATGGTGAAAAAGCCAAGATCATGAAGAAACTATTCTTAGATAATGGTTTTCATATTGTGTATGACAAAGATGAAGGGGGTGTTCCCATTGCCGATGGGTTTTATTTCACCTTCGCATATCCTGGTTTTACGGGCGAAGAGCTGCTTGAAGAGTTGCTCTATTACGGGATCAGCGCAATTGCCCTTTCCATTACCGGCAGCGAACGCAAGGAAGGACTTCGTGCTTGTGTTTCATTGGTGCATCGCAGCCAATTCCCGACACTGGAAGCGAGGTTGAAAACATTCCTGGAAAACCATCCGGTAAAGAAATAACGAAATAAAAGGCTGGCGCGTTTTTTTATCGGCAAATTAAATTATGCCGAGCACAACTATTGACAGCAAGATCTTCTTCCATATTACCTTTCTGAAAAAATCGGATTAACAGCCCCACCCCCTGCCCCTCCCAATTTGGGGAGGGGGTAAGGAGAATAATGACACAGTTGCTCCTCCCAATTTGGGGAGGGGGTAAGGAGAATAATGACACACAGTTGCTCCTCCCAATTTGGGGAGTGGGTAAGGAGAATAATGACACACAGTTGCTCCTCCCCCGAATGGGGGAGGTCGGGAGGGGGCTTTGTAATTAGTAAGTACAGATCATTATTTCGTACAAGAATGGTAAAACTAATAGGGAAAGAAGAGTATCCTTTTTATTTCGGGGCAAAGCCAATAGTACTCAGGCTGGCAGGGGATCTCAGACGAAATATGACAAATGCAGAAAAACTGCTTTGGAAGCATTTAAGAAACAGAAAAATGGATGGTCTCCGTTTCAGGAGGCAGCATCCAATTGATGAGTTCATCGTTGATTTTTTTTGTTACGAAGCAATGCTGGTAATCGAAGTGGATGGAGGAATACACAATTCAAAGGAACAAAAAGAAAGGGATGAAGAAAGAACAAAAATTATGAACCGGCATGGATTGAAAGTCATCCGATTTTCAAACGAAGATGTGCAATACAGAATGATGCAAGTGATTTCCCAGATCCGGAAAAATATACAGGGTCTTTAGTGCAATTATTGCCTAATAATTGCTCCTCCCCCGTGTGGGGGAGGTCGGGAGGGGGCTGTTGGTTGAATGTCGGGAGAGGGCTTTAATTCAACTTATCCAGAACCAGATCAACTGTTATTTCAATGGATTTCGATATACTATTGGCTACAGCTCCCGGAATCTTAACACTATAGTCGGCCAATAAGATAGTAAACTTCGCTTTCCCGGTAATTTTTGTTCCCTTGACCTCAAATGTTCCTTTTTCCTTGACCGGTTGCGTTACACCGTGAATAGTGAGTTTCCCTTCAACCATCGCCTCGTACACACCGTCTTTGCCAATATTGACATCTTTTATGTTGGTTACTTTACCTAAAAAAGTGGCATTGGGAAATTTATCTGATTCAAGATAGTTTTCATTGAAATGTTCCTGCATCAGGGCCTTCTCAAATTGAAATGATTTAACTAAAACCCTGAATACAAAATCACCGGTTGCAGCATCAAATGCAGCATTTACCTGCCGGTTGTGGGCTTCAATCTTTTCCAGCTGACTGTCTGAATAGAATTTAATATGTCCTGTTTTGGTTATAAATTTTTGCGCATCAGCGGCGAATGAGACAATCGAAAGACAGAAAAATACCAACATCAGTTTTTTCATGTATAGGAAATTTTGTTATTGTTTTACAATCGAACATTTATCTAAGATGACATCAGTATCATTAAACCCGGTGCAGTATCCCTTGAGTTTAACCTCTCCATCAGGCTGAAATTTTTTTGCAAGCTCCATGAATTTAGGTAACATAGTACAGCGCACCCCTTCATCCCCGAACATACCCTTATTGAAAACAAAAACACAGATCGTCAGCGAATCAGAAAACTCGACCTTCGAAAGCTTGCCAGACAATGCTATTACTTTGCCATTGTATTTGTTTCCGGCTTCGGTTTTATTGGAAGTATAAGCATTGTAAAAGTCAGCAACGGTGACGGAATAGGCTGCATCCATCAATTCATAATTTGGATGAGGCTTGTTGTATATGAAAAAATATACTAAAACCCCTGCAATAACTCCAATAAAAACCAGTCCTGCAATGATCTTAACCCAGGTTTTCATGTTGCTTCGTATTACTATTCAGTTACAGTAGCCATTGTTGGAAACCGGAAAATGATCAAAATTAATTCTTTTTTTCTCTGAATTCCTTTGGTTTAACAACGGTAAATACCCTGGAAATATTGAATCCCAGAAAAATATTCCCATTAAACCAGTTGCCGGTTGTCTGAGTAATGATACTTTCCATGTTTTCGCCCATTGAATTTGTCAGAAAAATCTGGAACACATGGCCCCCGGTTTCAATATCGACCCCTGTTGAAAACGAACTGTATGCAGGTGTTGAGGAGATTTGCTTTGGAAGCAGATAATAATATTCAGCATTGATGGAAACGCGTTTGCTGATTTTAAAACGTCCACCTGCTCCAATCGAGAAGATATTGTTGTGGTCATTATAAGAAGGAACCAGGTTAAGATGAACATAAGTAGGTGCAAGTTGTAAGGATAATCTTTCCCCGAATTTCCGGGCAATAATCACCTGAGAAGCATATGACATTCTAGATGTAAAATAATTTTTTCGTGTCGGATCAGCCCATTTGGTAGTATAAACTGAAGTACTGCCAAAAATGGACAGGGTAATGGGCATCCTTTTCGCCCCGGTACTTTGCCTTAATGCTTTCACTTTTAAGAATCCATCCCAGGTATTCCCAAGAGTATTTAATCCAACTCCGAACCCAAGCCAATCAGTTGCCCCATACTCCAGCCCTAAACGAACTGTCGCCTGTTTCAATCCAAACAGTTGCTCATAACCCGAATTTAATGCGCCAAAATGATGGGTTATCATAAATAAAAGATTTCCTTTTGGTGGATTTTCAGAGGATTGCCCGATTACTACTCTGGTGGTTTTGAAGGTTGCCGAAGTATAATCGACAGTTGGTTTCTCATCCTTATTCAGCAGAGACATCATATCATTCTGAGCGTTTCCCCGAATTGAGAGAAGCACCAGAAGGATCACAATAAAAAACGGTATTTGAATTTTCATGGTTTATTTTTTAGTTGTTGGGAGATCCCAGGTTGATCCATTTTTTTATTTTACCCAGATCACAGGGCGACAGTTTGCTGCCTCCCTTCGGCATCTGATCGGCTCCGGATCCCCAGCTCACATCCGTCCAGAGTCTGCCGTTGTTAACAATGACAAGCATCCCGTCATACGTTTCTGTTACTACACCACCGGAACCAGCAGCAGTTGAATGGCACACATTGCAATTGGCCGACATGATCGGGGCAATGGTCTGGGAATAGGTTACATTCGTGCTGTCGCATCCCGGAAAGGGGTACAGGTCATACTCATTATCATTATAACACGAAGGAAATAATAACAGAAATGATCCCAGTATGAAAATACTGCATACAATTTTTCTCATCTGATTATTTTGACTTTATTTTTGTGGTTTACCAAGGTTGATCCATTTTTGAAACAATGCAATCTCACAGGGTGAAAGCGTTCCACCGACAGGCATTGCCGAATATCCTGTTTCCTTGCGGATGGCCCCCATCAGCCGGTTGCTGTTTGCACAGGCAACTACATCGGCATAGGTTTCCAGCGACAATCCGTGCGAAGGGGCTGCACCGCTGTGACAACCCAAACACCACGACTGAATAATCGGGCTGATTGATAAGGTATAGGTAACATTCGTGGAGTCGCACCCTGCAGAATCACACCTGTTATTGTAAGCTCCCTGCTTGATCCAGTAGTAAATGACGCTCTTCTGATCAGCTGTAAAGGGGGTACCGGGCGGCATCCGCTCACCATCACCGCTGTAAAGCACGGTGTATAACTTGCTCGATTGAGGATTAAACGGCACTACGAGCTTATAGATTCCTGCATAACTGTCCAGTGTGTGTCCCCCTTTGTGGGTTGCAGCATCATGGCATCCCGATTTAGCACAACCTGTAAGGATTATCGGGAACACCGTATTCTGAAAATAGATCGTGTCATGTGAACACTTGAATTCCGGTCCGGGTGGAGGCGGTACAGGTGGTGCAGTCGAAATATCTGCTTTATGATGGCATGCGACGATCGTTACCAGTAGAATAACCAGCAATACTGTAAAAGATGAAAATTTCATTTTGCTTTGAATTAAATATATAAATCCATAAATTTGGTTTCATCCAAGTATATTTCTCGTTTGTTATTTTAGAAAAATCATCATTTTCATTTCAACAAACCCATCAGTCTCCAATTTATAAAAATACGTTCCGCCAGAAATATTACTTCCGTCAAAATCCACCTCATGCTTACCCGGACTAAGATGTTCGTTTACAAGTGTTGATATTACTCTTCCCATTACATCACAGACAGTAATTTTTGTATCAGATAATGTAAAAATTTCAAATTTAATTTTTGTCCTCTGAATAAACGGGTTGGGATAATTCTGCTCAAGGTGAACATTTGCAGGGACGTCTGAAATTTGCGCTATTCCGATTGTCGGATTGTGAAACACCCAAAATGCTCCTGCACCACCGTTATCATAAGGACCACTTTCTATAACCGTGCCGTCTGAAGAAATGGCAACTGACCATCCCTGTCGGGCTGCCCCGGCTGCGTCGGTACCAACAAGCGGTTCGTTTTGCTTTGTCCAGACCCCGGCACTCCTGTTGAATATCCAGACTTTTCCGATGGAGCCGTTGGCTCCCGGGCTGCTTACAAGCGCCGTATTTCCGTCGGGAGTTATTGCCACAGACCTGCCAACAATGATTGGCGACGTAGAACTTTCCGCATAAAGTTTTGGCCCTTGTTGCGCCCACACACCACCACTTCGCTCAAATACCCAGGCTGCACCTTCGTTCAGGAAATCGCCGGGACCGCCAATGATAACAGTATTACCATCAGAAGAAATGGCAACCGAAGAACCCTGTTGAGAGGCGTCAATACTTTCTGAACCAACAAGCTTTGCTCCCTGCTGCACCCAGTCGCTGCCGCTTCGGGAAAATACCCACACTGCACCAAGGTAACCGTTATCAACGGTCCCTCCTGTTACAAATGTATTTCCGTCTGCAGAGATGGCAAGGGAAGCACCTTGGTTTGTTTGCCCAACGCCACCGGTTCCTACCAGCTTTGATCCATGCTGGGTCCATATTTCTCCGCTGCGTGTAAATACCCAGACTGCCCCTGTCCCATTATCTCCCGAACCGCCCACCAATGCTGTATTGCCATCAGAAGAGATGGCAACAGATGTACCCTGGAGTATCTGACCACCCACCGCCCCCGTACCAACAAGTTTTGAACCCTGCTGTGTCCAGGTACCCGCGTTTCGTGTGAAAATCCATACAGCTCCTGTATCGGTGTTGTCTCTCCAGCCACCCTCGATCACTGTATTGCCGTCGGAAGAAATAGCCACAGAATAACCCTGATATACAAAATCGCCGGTACCACCCGTACCAACAAGCTTTGTACCTTGCTGCGACCAAATACTTGCATTGCGTGTAAAAACCCAGATAGCCCCCTGCTGATTGTTATCATAAATTCCACCCACAACGCCAGTATTGCCGTCGGCGGATATGGCTATGGCCCCCCCCTGGAACGAACTTGCATCACCCCCGGTTCCGACAAGCTTTGGACCTTGCTGGACAAATTGAGCAAACAGTAAAGTAGGTATTAAGCTTCCTGCTAAAACTAAAAATGTAAATAACTTCGTTTTCATGCGTTTTCCTTTGTATTTATTTTATTAATGACAAGTGCTTGAACTCTGTTATTGATGGTTTGAATGTTTTTGAAAATATTAAAAACAGCATGGTAAAGGTACAACCCTTTATTTCCATAACCATTGCATAATAATAATAATAAAAAGATACATCATTCACATTTTCGCCAATGCGCTTCTCCACTTCTGCAAAAAAACCGAAATGAAGAAACCCCTGTCATTTTCTTGAATTGGTTAAACAGAAGGAATTTTAACTTATGCATTTTGGCGAAGAACCTCATTTTATTAAGAAAAGTGTCCATCAGAAATTTATGCTTTCATTTATTAGTTATCTTTTTGCAAAAATGCTTCGCATAATAAAGGTAAGCACTACATACCACAGGACTGGGTTTATCCGCTTTCGTATAAATTAAACTTATTCTAAATTGTCAGGATTTTATTCAAAAACCTGATCAGTATGCCATTTGTTTCGATAAATTTTCTATACCTTCGTCCTTCATTATCCGATAAAAATCCTAAATCCTAATATTTATGGCTAAAATTAAAGGTGACATTGTAGTTAACGTGGAGCGCTGCAAGGGTTGTGAGATTTGTATTGCTGCGTGTCCATTTTCCGTCATTGCAATGGCCAAAGACGTGAACAGCAAAGGTTATCATTATGCGATAAAAGTGAATGATGAATGTACCGGCTGTGTAAATTGCGCTGTGATATGCCCGGATGGTGTGATCACTGTCTACAGGGCCAAAGTTGCTGCTGAATAAAAAAAACTAAAAATCATATCGAATGGGTGAATTAAGATTAATGAAAGGCAATGAGGCAATTGCTGAAGCTGCTATCCGTGCCGGTTGCGATGGCTATTTCGGATATCCTATCACGCCTCAATCAGAAGTGATGGAATACCTCATGATGGAAAAACCTTATGAACGTACAGGAATGGTTGTACTTCAGGCTGAAAGTGAAGTTGCTTCCATCAACATGTTGTATGGTGGTGCAGGAACCGGTAAAATGGTGATGACTTCATCATCAAGCCCCGGTATCAGCCTCATGCAGGAAGGTATCAGCTATATGGCCGGGGCAGAACTGCCGGCTTTATTGGTCAATATCGTTCGCGGCGGTCCGGGATTGGGAACCATCCAGCCTTCACAGGCCGACTATTTCCAGTCAGTCAAAGGTGGTGGTCATGGTGATTATCGTCTGATCGTACTGGCCCCGGCTTCTGTACAGGAAATGTCTGATTTCGTAAAACTCGGTTTCGACCTTTCATTTAAATACAGGACACCGGCACTGATCCTCTCTGACGGTGCGATCGGGCAGATGATGGAAAAGGTTGAATTGTTCGATCCCATTCCGCGGAGAACCGAAGAACAGCTTATTCAGCAATGCCCATGGGCTTCAACTGGCAAACCGAAGAACCGAGATCATAATATCATCACTTCACTCGACCTTGACCCTGCAGGACAGGAAAGAGTCAACCTGAAACTTCAGGCCAAGTATAAAGTAATGGAAGAAAAAGAGGTGCTGTATGAAACCATTCAGGCTGAAGATGCCGAATACCTTTTCATTGCCTTCGGCCTTTCAGCACGTATTTGCCAAAAATCCATCGATCTGGCCAGGGCCAAAGGCATCAAAGTTGGTTTGTTCAGACCCATCACACTGTATCCATTTCCTGTAAAAGAGATTGCAGCAATTTCTAAAAAGGTGAAAGGGATTCTGGTGGTTGAAATGAATGCAGGCCAGATGATTGAAGATGTCCGGCTTGCAGCAGGGTGTGCCATCAAAATTGAACATTATGGCCGCTTTGGAGGAATCATCCCTAATCCGGATGAAGTCGTAAAAGCTTTGGAACAAAAAATAATCGGAGGTTAATATGGTAGAACAATTTGCAAAACTCGATATTCGGAAAGACGAAAATATCGTCTACAAACGAACTGATCTTCTGGTCGACCGACCGCTCAGTTATTGCCCGGGATGCGGACATGGTACGGTTCACCGGATAATTATGGAAACCCTCGAAGAAATGAGTATTCAGGACAAAACCATCGGCGTTTCCCCTGTCGGTTGCTCTGTTCTTGCATATGATTTCATGAATATTGATATGCTGGGTGCTGCTCACGGACGAGCTCCCGCACTTGCTACAGCTATTAAAAGAATGTGGCCAGACCGTTTTGTTTTCACTTACCAGGGTGATGGCGACCTAGCAGCAATCGGTACTGCAGAAACCATCCATGCCTGTAACCGTGGCGAACATTTCACTATGATATTCATCAATAACGGGATTTATGGAATGACCGGAGGCCAGATGGCCCCCACTACCCTCCCCAATATGCGTTCTTCTACATCACCCTATGGCCGCGATGTAGAAACAATGGGATTCCCTTTGAAAATGACGGAACTCATTGCCCAGCTTCCAGGAACGTACTATGTCACACGGCAAGCTGTTCATACACCGGCAGGTGTGAGAAAAACCAAAAAAGCCATCCGGAAAGCATTTGAAAACCAGAAAAACAAAACCGGGATATCTTTTGTTGAAGTTGTTTCCAATTGCAACTCAGGCTGGAAAATGACCCCGGTTCAGTCAAACAAATGGATGGAAGAAAATATGTTCCCGTTTTATCCTTTGGGAGATATTAAAGTTGACGGAAAATTGGTTGAAACGAAAGCTACTGCTGCGAAAGAGTAGGAATTTATCATAACAAAACAACAAAGAATATGACTGAAGAGATAATCATAGCAGGTTTTGGAGGACAAGGCGTACTTTCGATGGGAAAAATTCTCGCCTATTCAGGAGTTATGCAACACAAGGAAGTCAGCTGGATGCCTTCCTATGGCCCGGAAATGAGAGGCGGAACTGCCAATGTAACCGTGATCATCAGCGATGAAAGAATCAGTTCTCCGATATTGAATGCCTATGATACTGCTATTATCCTCAATCAGCAGTCCATGGATAAGTTTGAAAACAGCGTCAAACCTGGCGGTCTGATGATCTATGACCCGAATGGCATCACCCGTCATCCCGTGAGAAAGGATATCAATATCTATACGATCGAAGCTGCTGATGAAGCCGCGAAACTGGGGCTCGCCAAAGTCTTTAATATGATTGTCCTGGGAGGATTCCTTAAACTGAAACCCCTTGTTGCACCTGAATTCCTGCGAAAAGGTCTTGAAAAATCGCTTCCATCGCGACATCATAGCCTTATTCCAGATAACGAAAGAGCTGTCGAGATTGGAAAATCGTTATTAAAACCAGCCCATCAATTAAACTAACC
>CAIWTA010000247.1 GCA_903915465.1 uncultured Bacteroidales bacterium
AATTTTGAGGTAGTGAGCCTTTCCACCGGACCAGATGAAGTTTCCTTCTCCATAAACATAAGCCTGGAACTGCTCAACTGAAATAAAGTTCTTGGATGGTATGTCAATGATCTTTGACTCCCCATGCTCATTGGTGATACGCACAAGGCGTTTGTTGTCGATTTTGGAATAGATGTGGAATAGAGGAACAATGATAAAATTTGATCCGCAAACCGGACCTCCCTCTTTGGTATGGAACCAATAGCAGTTTTTTCTTACGAACCATCCTTGTTTATGTTCCGGGTCATTTTCATCTTCGATGAAGTCCCGTGGATGTTCTACTATTGCTTTTGTACAGGTAATTCTTTTGTCTTCACTGGCAATTTTTTTGCAGGTGTCATTGAAGGTCTTTTTTGAAACCTTGTACTTTTTTGAAAGGTAGCTGATGATAAGATCAGCTTGTGGGCCATTGTTCATGGCAACCAGATCCTGGCATATTTCGTTGACAGCATCGCCTTTACGGATAATATTATCTGCTGCCGTTTCAAGACGCTTTTCTGCAGAGGCAATTACAGCTTCTGTTGCACCTGCATCTGTTTGGATAAGGTCGAGATTATCGTCAGGTTCACTCATTCTTTAAAGCCCTTTCAATATTTTCAAGATTCATCGCGATAATTGCATCGACATGCTTAACGGTTTCCTCAAGCTTATTCGTAAGTCGTAATCTTCTAATCAGGTTAAATTCTGTGAGCAGTTCTTCCAGATGCATATTCCTGGCTCGCAGATACCTGTTTTCGATAACAAGCTGTTCATTCTGCCGCAGGATCCATTCGAGGCTTTTCATGTAATCCCATGCATACTTCATGATGTCAGAAGTCCTTTTCCAGAATTGCCAGGATTCCGTTTTCCCAGTCTTCAGTTCGGATTTTCCAAGAAGCGCATTTACCTCATGAATCCGATCCATGAGCATACCGGGGGCACCCTCGTAAAGGGTTCTTTGGATTTTGTCCATAAAAATTAAATATTTTCTTTTTGGGAATATTTCTGTCGACCAGCTGTGATACAATCACAAGCCAGCTTATTATTCCTGTGATCGGAGAAATCAATGGCATTAGCCATTATGAGCGAGTTCTACATCAATAGCAGCAATCAAAAGCGTAACTCTTGAGCAAATTAACATGGTATCATCTATTAACTGTTTCCTGGTCTTGGCATCTTCAGGGTTCTGGCCCTTTGGTATATTTATTGCAATTTTGACAGAACCATTAAAAATGCACGTTAACAGATTATCGTATGCTGTTTTGGTGATGCGTAAATCATCGTTGGACATTAATGAAAATGCTTTCATCAGATCGAGTTATTAAGAAGTTTAATCCTGTGATGCAGTTCATACATTTGAGTGGCTTCTTCTTCCCCAAGCTTTATTGCCTCTTCAATAATTATTGGGTTGTAATCCGGATGGTCAGGATTCAGACAATTGGAAATATATTGTTGAGAAAACCTGATGCCTTTATCCATAAGCCGCACTCTAATCTGTCGTGCGCTTCCACGAGACAGTTTTTTTCTAAGTTCTGCTAATGATTCTTTACTGAGTCTCATACATGTTGATTTGTTTGGAGTTATTGGTAGTTAATAATGCTCCCATAATAGGAGATGAATCGATAAGCCTATCAGCACTTTTTTAAGTCCTCCATTACTTCACTTTCAAAGTAAAAAAGTTTGCCCCCAAGTTTATGGGAGCGGACAATACCTGCCTTGCTCCATTTATGGAGTGCAGGTCTGCTAACTCCGATCATTTTACAGACATAAGGTGCTGTAACAGGTTTTTCAAATGTTGATTTTTCGTTCATGGTTTTAAATAAATTTTGTAAGCGGCAAAAGTATCAAACCGGAAATTACTAGCTGAATAAAGTTATCAACAACTAACT
>CAIWTA010000248.1 GCA_903915465.1 uncultured Bacteroidales bacterium
ATTCACTAAAAATGAATTTCAAAAGGCGGGGCTTTTAAAATCCTTGATAATTCAATCGATAAGCTATGGGAAAGACAAAAAACAAAAAGAATAACAGGCGCCCGATAAGCAGCCTTCGACGTCTTCGGTTCCGGCAAAGCCGGAAATCTCACGAAGAGAGATAGAAGAATGCGCAGCTGCGTTGTGGCGACGAGGCCGCCCGGCCTGAGGGCAATAATAGATAGAAAAATATTGAAATTTTTAAACAGTCTCTTAATCTTGCCAATGAATACAGAAAACCATTTTACGAAATTCCGAAAGAATATTATCGGGATAGATCAACATTTTCGGACTCCTTTTGGCATACAAAAGATCATCTATGCCGATTGGATTGCCAGCGGCAGACTTTATCAACCCATAGAAGACAAGATGATTAAATCAATCGGGCCATTCATTGGTAATACCCATACAGAAACCAGTGAAAATGGGAGACTGATGACAGAAGCATACCATCTTGCGCATAAAAAGATAAAGGACCATGTCAATGGCGGACCTGATGATGTTATTTTGACGACAGGATTCGGGATGACCGGAGCAGTTGTCAAATTTCAACGGATTCTGGGATTGAAAATCTGCGGAGATTTATCGGAACAACCGTGTCTTAAAACGAACGAACGCCCCGTGGTTTTCATAACCCATATGGAACATCATTCAAACCATACTTCATGGTACGAAACCGCAGCAGATATTGTAATTATTGAACCCGGTGAAGATTTATTGGTGAACCTTGACCACCTTGAAGAAGAGTTGAAAAAACACAAAGACCGGAAACGCAAGATCGGATCATTTACTTCCTGCTCAAATGTCACGGGAATCCGCACACCCTATCATAAAATGGCCAAATTAATGCATGAATTCGGAGGACATATTTTTATTGATTTTGCAGCATCGGCACCCTATGATAAAATTGATATGCATCCAAATGATCCAAAAGAAAAATTGGATGCGATCTTCTTTTCTCCTCACAAATTCCTGGGTGGCCCTGGATCTTCAGGCGTAGTTGTTTTTGATTCCTCATTGTATCATAGCAAAGCTCCTGATCAACCGGGAGGTGGCACAGTTGACTGGACCAACCGTTGGGGAGAATACAAGTTCATTGATGACATTGAAATCCGGGAAGACGGAGGAACACCGGGGTTTTTGCAGGCAATAAGAACTGCCCTTGCCATTGAACTGAAGAACCAGATGGGTATTGAAAAAATGCATCAGCGCGAACAGGAACTAACGCAGATGGCTTTTACGGAATTACGCAGGATCCCCAATCTGCATATTCTTGCCGATAATGTGGAAGACCGCCTGGGTGTTATTTCTTTCTATATCGATTCCATCCATTATAACCTGATTGTAAAACTGCTGAGTGACCGGTTTGGCGTCCAGGTGAGAGGAGGCTGCGTTTGTGCAGGTACTTACGGTCATTACCTGTTGAATGTAACGTACGATAAATCAAAGATGATTACAGAGAAAATCAATCACGGAGATCTGTCGGAAAAACCTGGTTGGGTAAGATTGTCATTACATCCTACGATGACAAATGATGAGTTACTTTTCATCACTGAGTCATTAATACAAATTGAAAAAAACCACAAAACATGGGGAACTGAATATCTCTATGATAAACACACCAATGAATTTCGTTATAATGGGAACAATAAAACAAATTCAATTTCTGAATCGTTTTTTGTATTAGAATAATTCTCTTGATTTCATTTTCTCCATGATTATATTGAATGTGTTTTTCGTCACAGTTAATATTATAATATATCACACTATTTTAATTTTTTTGTCTCACTGATACTTCCTACTTTTGTAGTTAAACATCTATCTATATCTATATATAAAAACAAATCAAACCATGAGCATAGATCTTGAAAAACAAATACTTGAATTAAAAGAACGAATCAGTAAGTTGGAGGCTGGAACGAAAGACCAGCTTTCAATGGTGGTTTTCTCCGGTGATCTTGACAAAATTCTTGCAGCATTGATCATTGCCACTGGCGCTGCTGCGTATGATATGAAAGTAAAGCTCTTTTTCACTTTTTGGGCGACTGCTGCGTTAAGGGATCCTGAAAAGACCGTACAGGGAAAGAATTTCATGGCAAAAATGTTTGGTATGATGTTGCCTAAAGGTAGTGGTAAAGTCAAGCTTTCAAAAATGAACATGTGCGGAATTGGAACTTCGATGATTAAGGGAATCATGAAGAAGAATAAAGTTCCTTCACTTCAGGAGATGTTCCGGACTGCCGGTGAATTAGGCATTGAAATAAATATCTGCGAAATGTCTATGAATCTGATGGGTTTCAAGAAGGAAGAAATGATAGATTATCCGAATAAGACAATCTGTGGTGTGGCCACGTTTCTTTCTGATGCCCAGGAAAGTAAAATCCAATTATTCATATAAAAACACACGAAAATGACTGCTGAAGAACTGAAAAATCTGAAATCGAATACTATCGTAGATGCCCGCGGAACTGCCTGTCCGGGACCATTATTAGCTGCAAAAAAAGGAATTGGTGAAATCAATTCCGGGGAGATCATGGAGATCTACTCTGCTGATGAGGGAACAAAGCATGATATCCCAAAGTGGTGTCAGAAGATGACTCATGAATTTCTTGGAATAATTGAAGAAGACAGCTATTCCAGGCTATTTTTAAGAAAAGCATAATTTCTGAACCTCTTCAGATAGTCTGAAAATAAACCTGCATTTTTTTCTGCTGTTGAATTCTATTGGAGATGAAGACAAATCGAATCTCCGGATAATTTATTGCCATTACACATAGGAAAATTAGTTTCTGTCATGGAAAAAAAACCCAAACGACCTAAAATATTAGTCTTTTCTACAGATAAAATCTCTGACCCGGGAATTGATCAGGCGGGCTTGCGTAAAATTCATTATTCACCCTCGGTTTACGTGATAAGCCTCCCCTGTTCTTCCGGAATTAAGCCCCGCTGGGTATTACATGCCATAAAACAGGGATTTGACGGAGTATTCATTGCAGCTGATGGCCATGAATGTTCATACAGCCAGAAATGTCCGGAATTTACCAATGCGATTATTGAAGAATCACAACGATTAATGAAGGAAAACAACATCAATCCCAAAAGGATCCGGATGGCAGCAATCTGTTCTGTTTGTGCTGAACCGTTTGTAAATCATATGTCGAACTTTTCAAAAATCTTATCTGAAATAGAATGACAACAACTACCAAAACATATGATACGCTTGTCATTGGCGGTGGAATAGCCGGGCAGGAAGCTGCTTTGAACCTCGCCAATATGGATTACAAGGTACTGCTTGTCGAAAAAGGTTTATCAATCGGAGGAAAAATGATCCAGTTAAGCAAGGTTTTTCCTACACTTGATTGTGCCGCTTGCATCACTACTCCGAAGATGTCGGAAACAGCCCGCCATCCCAATATTACTGTGCTGCTGAAAAGTGAGATTGAAAGTATCAGTAAAGTTGATGGGCATTTCGAAGTAAACGTTTTAAAACACCCGCGTTATGTTATTCCTGAAGCATGCACAGGATGCCAGGAATGTGAACAGGCTTGTCCTGAAGTCAGACCAGATGAGTACAATATGAACCTTGCTGGAAGAAAAGTCGCCTACATACCATTTACCTTAGCCAATCCACGGATTGCAACAATCGACCGGCAGGACACTTCTGCTCCCTGTATTGCTGCATGCCCGGGAGGAGTGAAACCATATGGCTATATTTCTCTTGTCAGAAATGGGCAGTACGAGGCAGCCATGAAATTGCACATGGAAGAAGCACCTTTGCCTGGAACATTAGGAAGAGCCTGTTATGCACCATGCCAGGGAGAATGCACACGCGCAAGCCTGGAAGCACCGGTTGATATCAGAAGAATAAAACGATTTTTTACAGAAAACTATTATTCCAGATTTCCTGAATCACCCCATCTTCCAATCGAAAAAAAATCAGGAAAGAAAATAGCAATTATAGGATCCGGTCCTTCTGGATTAACTGCTGCCTATTTTCTGGCATTACAAGGACATCAGGTGAAGATCTTTGAAGCTGCCCCGGAATTGGGAGGAATGCTAAAACTAACACTTCCGGAATACCGGTTACCTAATGCTGTGGTAGACCGTGACATTAAAAACATCCTTTCTCTGGGAGTAGATTTCGAAGTCAACAGAAAAATTGAAAAACTGGCGCTCCTTAAAGATGAAGGGTTCGATACAGCTTATGTTTCTGTAGGAACTCATGAGACCAGTAACATGAGAATTGAAGGATCAGGGCTAAAAGGAATTGTTTCATGCCTTGATTTCTTACGTGAATCTAAAATCGGGAAGAAGGCAGACCTGACAGGAAAAAATGTTCTGGTCATTGGCGGAGGAAATACTGCGATGGATGCTTCCCGTACTGCTATAAGGCTGGGAGCTGCAAAAGTAACTGTTGTTTACCGCAGAAGCCGGGAAGAAATGCCTGCCTGGAAAATGGAAATCCAGGAAGCTGAAGAAGAAGGTGTGAAATTTGAAATATTGCGCAATCCGGTCAAATTTATTGGTGAGAACGGAATTGTTGCAAAAGCAGAATTGATCCGCATGAAATTGGGAGAACCCGATGAGAGTGGAAGAAAGCGCCCTGAACCTGTTGAAGGTTCAGAATATACGGTAGAGGCAGATTTTGTTGTCGAAGCGATTGGATTGCAGCCTACAACGTCAATTTTTAATAATGAACTGGAACTTCATAAGAATGGAACCGTAAAGGTTAATGAAAAGACTTTACAGACTTCAATTCCCTGGATTTTTGCAGGAGGAGATGCAGTAACCGGACCTTCCTCCATCATTGAAGCAATTGGCCAGGGGAAAAGAGCGGCTGCATACATTGAAAAATACTTAAATAATGAAGATCCTGACAGTTTGGAATTTGGCGATAAACTTCCAAGCGCCGATAAACAGAAAATTCTCGCAAGGAACGATATTCTTCACCTGCCTGCTTTAAGCGATAAGTTAAGGCCTGTTGAAGAGCGGATCAGGGATTTTCAGGATGTGGAAATGACATTTACCGAAGAAGAAGTAAAGCAAAGCACCCTTCGATGCCTTGATTGCAGTAATTGCCGGGAATGTCATCAGTGTATTACTGCATGCCCCGCCAATGCAATCGACTTCTCGCAAAAAGAAGAAAAGATCATAACCAGGGTAAATTCTGTTATTGTATCTTCCGGCTTCAACCTGTTCAATCCTGATGCAAAACCGCAGTATGGTTCTGCAAAATTTGCAAATGTTATTGACTCGCTGCAGATGGACAGGCTCATCGCTCCTACCCGGCCATTCAACAACGTGTTACGACCGGGTGACGGGAAGATGCCGGGAAATATTGCATATATTCTATGTACTGGTTCACGCGATTCCAGTCTTGAAAATTATCGGTCATGCAATGTTTCAAGTACAAACAATCCGATTTGCTCACAGATTTGCTGTATGTATTCCATCAAACAAGCTCAATTGCTGATGGGAGCCTTGCCGATGGCAGATATCAGTATTTATTATATAGATATCCGTGCCTTCGGTAAAGGTTATGAGGAATTCTATCAGCAGGCAAAATCTATGGGAGTCAATTTTGTAAAAGGAAAAGTAGCCCGGATAAAGGAAAATGGCGATAATAGCGGTGATCTGATCCTGAGATTTGAAAACATCGAAACCGGACAAGTAAAAGAAATCAAGCACGACCTGGTTGTATTATCCGTAGGAGTTCAACCGAATTCGGGTATTACTAAAGCCTTTAAAGGTGAATCTCTCGAACTTGATGAATTCAGTTATATTAAACAAGTTGACGTTTTGACAAGCCCTGCAAAGACCACGATTGAAGGTGTCTTTGTTGCTGGTACAGCATCAGGTCCTATGGATATTCCCGATTCAATTTTATCTGCCGGATGCGCTGCATCTGAAGTTGCCGCCTATCTCAATGCCAAATAACTCTCTTACTTACGGGGTTGACAAAAAATTAAAAAACAAGATGTCACGCAGAGTTACGCAAAGTTTTACGCAGAGTTACGCAAAGTTAAAATTCGCATTATCAGTATTCTGCGAAACTCTGCGATTCATCAGCGAGCCTCTGCGAGAAAATAAAACAACTTTTTAGTCAGCCTCCTTGAGTGGTGTAAACAAGTATATATGGAAGAAAAACTGAAAAAACAACGAATTGGCGTTTATATTTGTCATTGCGGTGGAAATATCTCTGATTATGTAGATGTTACACAGGTCAAAGATCTCGTCAAGAATGAAGAAGGAGTTATCGTTTCCAAGAATGTCATGTTCGCATGTGCAGACTCTAACCAGAAGGAAATGGTCAAGGATATTCAGGACGGCAAACTGGATGCCATCGTAGTTGCCTCCTGTTCACCAAAACTCCATTTACACACCTTTCGCAATGTGGCCGTGAGGGGCGGAATCAATGCTTACAATTATACCCAGGTTAACATCCGCGAACAATGTTCATGGGCGCATTCTGATACTCCTGCTGAGGCTACTGAAAAAGCAATCGGACTGATAAGAGCTGGAATTATTAAAGTTTCAAATTCAGAAGCGCTTGAAACTATTGAGGTTTCTTCAACAAGAGCTGTGGTTGTAATTGGTGCCGGTGTTTCCGGAATGCGTGCCGCAATCGACCTTGCGAAGATGGGGAACCTGGTTTACTTAGTGGAAAAAGAGGGCAAACCCGGCGGGAATATTTCCAGGTGGGGAGATCTGTTCATCTCCGGGAAGAAAGGGAATGACATTGTAGATGCACTCACACGTCAGATCAAGGAACAGAGCAACGTTACCCTTTTCACAGATGCCGCTATTAATAAAGTTTCAGGTAGCTTAGGCAATTTCAATGTGGAAGTAAAAATAGGAACTGAGATTCTTAATCTGAAAGCAGGAGCAATACTCGTGGCTACCGGATTCGATTCCTACCGGCCTGCGGATGGTATGTTTGGGTATAACCAATTTCCTTCTGTAACCACACTTCCCGAATTCAAAGAATGGATTGACAAAAACCAGGGAGAGAAATTGGTCTTCAATAACCGCAACATAAAAAGCATTACCTATATCTATTGTGTTGGAATGAGGGAGACCAAAGGAACAAATAAATATTGCTCCAGAGTTTGCTGTACTTCAGCCATTCACAATTCCATACAGGTACATGAAAAATTTAAAGACATCAATGTTTATCATATTTACCGTGATATTCGCACCTATGGTAAGCAGGAAATACTCTTTGAGCGCTCCTCGAAGAATGGAGACATATTCCTGAAATATGATGAAAAATTACCTCCTTTTGTGGAGCAAATTGGTGGAAAAATCATGGTTAAGGTAAAAGATGAACTTACGAGGAATCAGGAATTTGAATTCGAAACTGACCTTGTTGTGCTTGTCACCGGAATGGTTCCACGACACGATAGTTTAGAACTCGCAGGAAAATTGAAGATTCCCGTTGGAAATGATAAATTCTTTAACGAGATCCATCCTAAACTCAGGCCTGTGGAAACTGTCATTAATGGCGTATTCTTAGGCGGTTCCTGTCAGGGTCCGAAAAATATTTCAGAGTCTGTCCAATCTTCATTGGCAGCAGCTGTCAAGATCAATGCACTAACAAAAAATCCAAAAATTCAGCTTGAACCTATTATTGCACGGGTCAATTTTGAAACTTGCGTTTGGTGTGGAAAATGCGCTGAAGTGTGTGAATATGATGCAATTCACCCTTTGGAAATGTATGGAAAGACTGTTGCATCTGTAAATGAAGCCACCTGCAAAGGCTGTGGAATCTGTGCACCCATCTGCCCGGTTGACGCAATAGATATTGCACAATATTCAAACGCTGAGATTGAAGGAATGATTGATGGGTTTATGCAACTGGTAGAACTTAACATTGAAGGGAAGATTGAAACAACCGAAGAACAAGGTTCGTCTGCAGGAATGAACGATCTGCCTCAGATATGGCGTAGAATAAGTGCTTCCCTTGAAGTTGCTGCAAAGACAATCCCAGCCCTTGCAACTGAACTTGATCTGAATACTGAGATGATCACCTATCATCTTATGACTATGAATAAGTATAGCCTTGTGGAAGCTGAAGGTCTGGATGACAACGATGAATACTATTTTTACAAATTGAAAAAACTGTAGCATGGCCATAATTGATCCCGGATTTAAATCCGAAATAAAGAAATACGGGGCAAAAGATTTTACCGCTTGTTATAACTGCGGTAATTGTACCGCCGTTTGCGGATTGACTGACAAGGAAGTGAATTTCCCCCGCATCTTCATACGCCATGGTATCTTAGGGCAAACGGAAGAAATCTTACGAAGCAAAGAGCTCTGGTTATGCTATGCTTGCGGCGACTGCTCTGAAACCTGTCCCCGGCAAGCCGGACCCGGTGATTACATGGCCGCCATGCGCCGGTATGCAATCGCATCTTACGAACCCACTGGGATAACCAAACTGATGTTTAAAAGCAACCCGGTATTTATTGTTCTAACCTTGTTTTTTGCTCTTCTTCTTGGGTTTTTTCTGTTTACCCTTAAACCCGATTATGAAGTGTCGCGATGGTTGTTTAACATTCTTCCTTATGCCGTGATCCATAATATGGGTTTGGTCATCTTCAGCCTCACCGGATTGTCCATTATGTGGGGAGTGACAGTAATGGCTTTAAAACTAACGAAATCCATGAAGGAACAAGAGAAATCAAAAAGTAATTGGGTGAGTTCTTTGATGATGGTCGGAAAAGAGCTCGCCACCATGAACCGTTACAAAACCTGCGATGCAGAAGAGGATTCCTTCTGGAAAGAACAACCTTGGTATCAACAACCCTGGTTTGTACATTGGTCAATCATGTGGGGATTCATCGGCTTATTGGTAGCAACGGTACTTGATTTTATGTTGAAAGATCCTGCAACTAACATCTGGTGGCCAAGTCGCATCCTGGGGACTATCGCAGGGATTTTTCTTGTCTTTGGAACCAGTTTAGCCATTAACTACCGTTTTAAGAAAGTCACAAAAGCCTATTCGCAAACACGGTTGGCCGACTGGGTGTTCCTTTGGTTTCTTTGGATTGCCGGGATCACCGGGTTTTGGTTGGAGGTATCTGTTGCCTTCCAGGCAAACCTTCTTATTAATCACGTTATCTTTCTGATTCATACGATTATTTCTATGGAATTGGTTCTGTTGTTTGCTTTTTCCAAATTTGCCCACGCAATATACAGGCCACTGGCATTATTTCTTCATTTCCAGAAAAGCCAGAATAAGAACTAAGAATCCTGAACCATTCTGAATTCCTGCATTCTCAAAGAATAAAAGCGCAGCAAGCTACGGGGAATTGACCCATAAAAAGATTAACCTCAATTTCACTTGATTTGTGAACTGGTGAGTAAAAAGATTTTTCCGGTGGTTGAATAAAAAATTAGTTTTCTCATTATCTTTGTCCCTTAACCAAACATTAAAAAATCGCAAAACATGAGAAAGTACTTGATCTTGTTATTGATTCCAATTTTCTTTGCCTGCGGCCGCAGCACAAAAAAAGAAGCAGAAGCACTGAAGGCAAAAAACGACAGCCTGATGGCGCAGACCATGCAAAAGGATGAAGCCATCAATGAATTTATTGCCAGCATAAACGATATTCAGGGGTCTCTGGATACAATCAAAATGAAAGAGAGCATCATCAACCTGAGTACGGATAGGAGCGGGGAACTGAAAATCTCTGCAAAAGATCAGATTAAAAGCGATATCACAGCGATCTACAGCATGATGGAGAAAAATAAAAAACTCCTTGCTGACCTTACACGTAAGCTCAAAGCCAGCAACATGAAGGTTACAGAATTAGAGAAACTGGTTGATCGCCTTGAGAAGGATATCTTTGCGAAAAATGCTGAAATTGAAAATCTTAGAGAAAAACTGGCTCGCATGAATATCAAGATTGAGACCACTAACCTTCGGGTTGATACACTCACAGGGGTGGTGAAGAAACAGTCGGGAGCGATTAGAGACAAGGAACAGACAATTGCAGCGCAGGACGCAGCTCTGAACACCGCTTACTATATCATGGGAACCGCTAAAGAACTGAAGAAAAATGGCGTGATCGGAAAAAGCGACAAGATAATGGCTGACTTTAACAAGGAACTTTTCACCAAAATTGATATCAGAAAGTTGTCAGAGATTTCCATCCTGAGTAAAAAAGCCGCTGTATTATCAAATCATCCGACTTCTTCTTATAAATTAATCGGCGATAAAAAGATCATCCAGTCATTACAGATCATTGATTACAAAGCATTCTGGAATAACTCCAAATACCTGGTGATCATTCTAAATTAAAAGTTACTTTTATTTTCACCGCTGAGACGCAAAGGCGTAAATAGTTAGAAATCAATAATAATTTTTTACGTCTTTGCGACTTTGCGGTGATTTTTCACTTTTCAGGCAATCTTTCCTATTTATTTTATTTGCTTCCCGAAGCAGGAATATTCTGGTCGTTATTACTGCCCTGTTTTGAAAAAGAAACTGATCTCACCAACTTCCCTGTTTCATCATAAAACTTCCAGACCCCTACCCTTTTATCATCTTTATAGTGCGCTTCATACCGGATCTTTCCATTGGGAAAATACGTAACTCTTTTTCCATCACTCTTTCCTTCTTTGAAGAATCCGTCACTCCAAACAATACCTGACTCGTAATAATAGGTCCATTTGCCATTTCTCTGCGCATTTTTATACTCACCTTCAACCTGAATCTTTCTGTTTTTATAATAGAACGTCTCCATTATCAATTGCTTATTCTCACCCTTTCCAAGATACACACAAACACGCTTTGGAGAACCATCGGGGTAGGCGGATTCAACCACTGTTGTTTTGTGCTTACAGGAGGAAAAAACCAGCAACAACAGGAAATAAAGTGTCAAACGAAATTTCATGATTTATGTTTTATAGAATTCAAGACGCTTTCCTTTTATGGACTCATCGAACCTGCCATTTTTGTATACCAGATTCCCGTTCACAAGCGTATGCGTGACCCTTGAAGAAAATTGTTGTCCTTCAAAAGGAGACCATCCGCATTTGTATAAGATATTGTACTTTTCGACCGTTGAGGGAGAATCAAGATCAACCAAAACTAAGTCAGCATAATAGCCTTTCCGGATAAAACCCCGGTTTCTTATCCGGTATAAAATCGCAGGTGAATGGCACATTTTTTCAACAATTTTTTCAAGCGATATCTTTCCCTGATGATAAAACTCCAGCATGGCTACCAGCGAATGCTGAATCATTGGCGCACCAGAAGGGCAATTCAGATACAAGTTTTTTTTCTCCTCCTCTAAATGCGGTGCATGATCAGTGGCGATAATGTCAATTTTATCCTCCAGAAGACCTTTCAATAAACCATCTTTATCTCTTTCCGTTTTTATGGCAGGATTCCATTTTATCTGCGAACCAAGCACCTTGTAATCCCTGTCGTCAAACCAAAGATGATGAACACAAACTTCAGCGGTAATTTTTTTATCCTTAAGCGGGATTGAATTATCAAATAATTCCAGTTCACGGGCTGTAGAAAGATGAAGGACATGAAGACGTGTATTGTGTTTCCTGGCAAGATTGGTTGCCTCAAACGTAGACTTATAACAGGCTTCCCCACTGCGAATAATGGGATGCATCTCCACAGGAATGTCTTCTCCGTATTTTTCTTTCGCAGATTGCAGGTTCTTGCTGATGATCTTCTCATCTTCGCTATGAATTGCCACCAATAAACGAGACATTCGAAAAATGTTTTCCAGCACTACCGGATCATCGACAAGCATATTGCCCGTTGATGCACCCAAAAAAACCTTAATCCCACAGATTTTGGAAGGATCGGCTTTTTCAATTTCCGCAATATTATCATTGGTGGCCCCAAGAAAGAAGGAGAAATTAGCAAGAGATCTAGACGTAGCCAGCTTAAATTTTGCTTCAACCAAGGGAATCGTTATGGCTCTGGGATCGGTATTGGGCATATCCATGAACGATGTAACTCCACCTGCCACTGCAGCTCTGCTTTCGGTTAAAAGATCTCCTTTGGCAGTAAAGCCAGGTTCCCGAAAATGTACCTGGTCGTCAATCACTCCCGGAAGAAGATATTTTCCCCTGGCATCCAGCAGAAGAATGTCTTCTAAATCAGGAAAAAACTCACCGGATGTATCTTTTGAAAAAATTTCACTAATCCTTCCATCTTCAACAAGGACACTACCTTCGGAAATCATTCCCTCATTGACAATTTTCGCACCCGTTATTAGAATCCGGTCACTCATAGAACTATCCTTTATTGGATTTAGCGATAATATAAAATTTACGATTGGACGAATTACGAGTTACGAAAAAATTGGAGGAGTGACGACTGACGAGTGAATAAGTAAACAATCGTAAATCGTAAATTGAAAAATTCAATCGTAACTCGTAATTCGTCCAATCCTAAGTCTTCTCCAGTTTCTAAGTGGGATTATTTAATCCAATGAATTCAGGTTGGGAAACCAGACTCAGGTAAGTCGTTGATATTTTTTAAACATGCTTCTCCAACGAAGCAGGATAACCCCCAGAATGGCCTCTTTAAAAATACCTTTACTCATTTTGGAAGAACCCTGAGTACGGTCTGTAAAGATAATAGGAACCTCAACAACATTAAACCCCAACTTCCATGCTGTGAATTTCATCTCAATCTGGAAAGCATAGCCCGTAAAACGGATCTTCCCCAAGTCAATAGCCCGAAGTACTGTACTGGAATAACATTTGAATCCAGCAGTCGTATCCCTGATCTTCATCCCTGTAATAAACCTTACGTATGCAGAAGCATAATACGACATCAAAACCCTTCCCATTGGCCAGTTAACAACATTCACACCAGTGATATATCTTGACCCAATTGCCAGGTCACCACCTTTATTTTTCACTGCATCATAAAGGCGAATCAGATCTTCTGGATTGTGAGAAAAATCTGCATCCATCTCAAAAATAAAGTCATAATTTCGTTGTAATGCCCAATTGAATCCATGTATATAGGCTGTCCCCAACCCTAACTTCCCCTTTCTTTCCTCGATAAAAAGCCTATCAGGAAATTCCTTCATCAGTACCTTCACAATATCTGCAGTGCCATCCGGGGAGTTGTCTTCAACAATGAGAATGTTGAACTCCTTTGCCAAAGAGAAAACCTTTCGGATTATCTGTTCAATATTCTCTTTTTCGTTATATGTCGGGATGATGACTAAACTATCAGACACGTTTTACTTTTTTATACGGTTAATTCACCTGTTTAGTAATAAAAAATGGAAGTTATTCTTTGTCTTTCACCAATAAAATATAGACAGGAAAATGGTCACTATAGCCTCCCTGGTACACACCACCGCCATATGTTCTGAAAGGATATCCTGCATACTGCCCATCTTTCTGTATCAGGAATTTTTTATTAAAAACCCGGGCTTTATAGAATTGATATCCTCCCTTGCTTTTATCTGTCAGCGCTGATGAAATGACGATCTGGTCAAAAAGATTCCAGGAATCTCTGTAAGCAAGTGTTCCGATTCCATCCTTATACATCTGCCACATCGGATCGAACAGATCGCCGGAAGAAATATTTTGTGGTTTTGTCTTTATTTTCAAATGTTTCATAAGACTTTCATCAACAGGATCATCATTCAGGTCGCCCATGATGATAATTTTTGCATCCGGATTTTCCTTGTAGATAGATTGCGTAGTCGAATAGCAAAGATCAGCAGCAGCAGCGCGCAATGGGGCAGTTTCCTTTTCTCCGCTGCTCCTTGACGGCCAATGACTCACCATGATATACAACGGTTCTCCATCCAGCAGCCCGGAAACCAATAAAACATCCCTGCTTGTCCAATCCGGTTTACTTGCGATTCTCAGAGGAATGGCTTTGCTATCCAGGACTTTAAAGTTCTTTGGCTGATAAACAAACCCTACATCAATTCCCCGCTTATCAGGTGATTCATAATGCACAATCTGATACCCGGCCTTATCTAATGGAGGTGTGTGTATCAGGTCTTCCAGTACACCCCTGTTCTCAATCTCCGAAACGCCAAATAGAACAGGACCACCTTTAATATATTCATCACCAATCTGTCCTATGACTTCTGCCATGTTATGTAATTTGGCATAATACTTTTTTGAGTCCCATTTGTTGGGACCTGAGGGGGTAAACTCCTTATCATTCGCTTCGGCAATTGTGTCAAAAAGATTTTCGAGGTTGTAGAAAGCGATACAAGCAACTTTGACCTGTTTGCCTTGTGCATTGGCGCTTTGGGAAATGATCTCCTGAAAGATGAACAGGACAAGGATTATATACAAAAAGTGTTTTTTCACGAGACTATTTTTAAGCGATCAAAATTACAACCATTTTTGAAATAGACCAGAAAAAATGAGTAGGTTTGCACCCTAAATTCACTAAACTTTACATAATGAAAAGATTTATATCCATCCTTGGACTCTTCCTTTTCTTCTTTTCGATTGCGAATGGCCAGAATGGGAAGTTATCCGGGAAAATCACAGAAGCTGGTGTCGGAACTCCGGCATCCAATATTTCTGTTCAGATCAAATCCCTGAAACTTACAACAGTGACAGATGCGAAAGGGTTTTTCGAATTCAAGAAAATTCCGTTTGGAAAATATACTATCAGTTTTAGTGGCGACCAATACGAAAACTTTGAAACGAATATTGACCTCCTAGGAGAATCCCTCAATATTCCTCCTTTTGAGATGAAGAAGAAACAACAGGAAAATGAGGGGATTGCTGAGATCAGCACCTTGGTACTCGACCAGGAAGATGAAAATAAAGATCAGAGCGGATCAGGTTTGTTGCATGCTTCGGAGGATGTTTTTGTATCAACAGCAGGATATGTGTTTGGCTCTATGTTTTTCCGACCACGAGGATATGATTCCGAAAACAGGGGAGTTCTGATTAATGGCGTTGACGTAAGCGATCCGGAAAACGGTCGGTCTAATTTTAGTGAATGGGGCGGATTGAACGATGCCATGAGAAGTAAGGAAGTTTATAATTGCCTTGAACCAACTCCTTTTTCATTTAGCAGGATCGGCGGTCTGACTTATATCAATACACGCGCTTCCAACTACCGGAAGCAGATAAAATTATCCTACTCCCTGACTGACAGGACATACAGAGACAGGATCATGCTTACTTATTCTACAGGTTTATTAAATAATGGTTGGGCATTTACTGCAAGTGGATCGCGCCGCTGGTCTAACGAAGGATACCAGGAAGGAACTTTTTATGATGGCTGGTCATATTTTCTGGCTGTTGAGAAACAATTCAGCAAAAAACACAGTCTTGCTTTGACTGTTTATGGGGCTCCTACCAAAAGGGGTTCATCAGCTGCAACCACGCAGGAAGTTTATGGCCTTGCAGGTTCCAATTATTATAACCCAAATTGGGGCTACCAGGAAGGGAAAAAGAGAAATGCAAGGGTAAAACAAAATAATGAACCGGAATTTATCTTAAATCATTACTGGACCATCAACGAAAAAACCAAACTGAATACAACCGTTAGTTATAGCTTTGGTACCAATGAATGGTCTTCGCTGAACTGGTATAATGCGCCAGATCCCAGACCGGATTATTATCGATATCTCCCGAGTTATCAGACCGATCCATTAATCATAAATCTTATCACACAAAATTGGCAAAATGATATAAACACAAGCCAGATCAACTGGGATAAACTATACCAGGCCAATTACCTGAGCAATCTTTCCCAGAAACAGGCACGATACATCGTTGAAAACAATGTAACCAGTACCAGCCAGTTTACTTTCAGCACAAACATTAACAAGGAAGTGAATAGTCATCTTACTACTACAGGAGGATTGAATTTTAAGCTGTATAACGCAGACCACTATAAGGTTATGCAAGACCTCTTAGGTGGAAAATACTGGGTGGATATTGACCAGTACAATGAGCGGGATTTCCCGGATGCGTCTTCTAAACAAAATGACATGAACAATCCCAACAGGATAGTTCATGAGGGTGATAAATTTGGTTACAATTATGTCGCTCATATGAACAATTTGAATCTTTGGGGACAAGGAAATTTCACTTATAACAAAATTGATTTTTTTATTGCTGCTTCACTCACCGGAACTCAGTTCTGGCGTACAGGTAATTATAAGAACGGCCGTCACCCTGACAACTCATACGGCGATTCTAAAAAGTATAACTTCCTTGATTATGCGGTTAAAGGTGGATTGACTTACAAAGTCACTGGTCGCCATTTCCTTACAGCCAATGGTTTTTATTTGACGCGGGCACCCTATTTTACAAATTCATTTATCTCCCCAAGGACCCGTGACGATGTTGTGAAAAATCTGAAAAGTGAAACGATTTATGGCGCAGATGCCAATTACATCATCCGTTATCCCTGGCTGAATGCACGTCTGACCTATTTCTGTACACGTTTTATCGATGGAAATGACATTACCAGTTTCTACCACGATGATTATAAGACTTACGTCAACTACGTCATGACAGGTATCGACAAATTACAACAAGGTCTTGAATTTGGGGCAGAGATCAAAGCAACAAAAAGTTTATCTTTCGTTGCCGTCGCTGCATTGGGTCAATATTTGATTACCAACCGTCCGGAAACCACAATTTCCTGGGACAATGGCTCCTTCCCCGACGTTTCTGCGGTAACCTATCTCAAGGACTTTTACGTTTACGGAACTCCTCAAACCGCTTTGTCAGGCGGATTAAAATTCAACTACAAATACTGGTTTCTTGATGTGAATGCTAACTTCTACGACAATAACTGGATAGATGTGAATCCGGAAAGAAGAACTCAGGCAGCCATCATTGGCCTTCAGGAAGGGAACCCAAAGATTGCAACAATTACAGAACAGCAAAAGTTGAAAGGGGGATTTACTTTGGATGCCTCATTGGGAAAATCTATCAGAATCAATGGTAAGATCTTTCTGAATTTGAACTTCAGTGTATCAAACATCCTTAACAACACCGACATTCAAAGTGGCGGATTCGAGCAGAATCGTTATGATTTTGCAACACAAGACATTAACAAATTCCCACCGAAATACTACTATTATTTCGGAAGAACATATTTCTTCAATATAAGTGTCAGAATTTAATTTGTATCAAAATAAAAAAATAGCTATGAAATCTTTATCTATAAAAAAATCATTAACCATTATTGCCTTTGGTATTGTTGCCAGTTCTTTTATGGTTTTTACCGGTTGTGTCAAGCAAAAATTTGATGTTCCTCCTCCCTACATTCCTTCTTCCGGCCTCAAGGCAACCCTGAGCATTGACGCGCTGAAGAAGTGGTATAAAGATCACGGGTCCCCCGATATGCTGAAGTTAGATTCCATAATAATAGCACCTGATACTATTTTTGATCCTATTATTGAAGGTATCATTTCTGCAAATGATGAATCGGGGAATATTTATAAAAGCGTTTATCTCCAGGATAGCACAGGTGGTATTAGTGTTTCTCTTGACCGTACTGGTTTATACACTACTTACCCTGTAGGACAGAAGATTTTCATCAAATGCAGAGAGCTTTACATGGGGAATTACGGTACTGCAATTCAACTTGGATACCTTTACAATGGAACAACCGGAAGAATTCC
>CAIWTA010000249.1 GCA_903915465.1 uncultured Bacteroidales bacterium
GGAGCGATGGAATGTTTTTTATCCCATGATCTGAAGGTGGATAAATATGCAACCATTTGTTTTGGAACCAACCATTATTCAGTACCGGATGAATTTTGTGCAAGGATGGTGGAAGTGAAGGTCTCCTCTAACGGGTTAAAGGTATATTATGCTCATGGGCTTATTTGTAGTCATGATCGCAACTATGGGAAATACCAGTGGATAATAACGCTGGATCATTACCTGAAGACTCTCTCACGCAAACCTGGTGCCCTGCACGGATCGCTGGCACTGAATCAGGCGCCAGAAGCTGTTAGGGAGATTTATACACGGTGGTTTACCAATCAGCCCCGCAATTTTATTGAGCTGATTCAGTTCTGCCAGCAGTCTGAGGTTGATCATCAAAAGTTGCTGGACACGGCCATTTATGTCAGTGGAATTTGTCCCGATGATGTCACCTCAGAAAAGATTATGGCGCTGCTCGGCAATCAGCCATCATCCTATAACGGCACCCCGGGGGAAGAAGCTACTGGAGAAATTGAAACTTTTTCCAACCTCCAGTTGGAAGAGATCACCCACCTGATGGCCATTAACATGGAGGAGGTAGCATGATCACGCGGGACATTAAACAACAAATTGATCAGTTCTCCCGAGAGTTGAGACTTCCTACCTTCCGCCGTGAATTTGAGTCGGTGGCCATGGATGCTGCCCATGATAAGCTCTCTTATGAAGACTTCCTGCTCCGGCTGATGGAACGCGAGTTAGCTGTTCGCGTTGAGAACCGAAGAAAAGCCCAAATGAGACAGGCAGGATTTATTCAGTACAAATATCTCCATGATCTTAACCGGGAAGAACTCCCTGAAGATGCAGTTGCAAAGTTACCTCTTCTGGAACGACTGGATTTTATTAAAACCGGTCAGAACATAATCTTTTCAGGCAATCCCGGTACAGGGAAATCACATATTGCAACCGCCCTGGGCATTTTAGCCTGTCAACAGGGATATCGTGTCTTATTTACCACGGTGCCCCGTCTGCTGACACAACTGCGCGAAAGTCGTTCGCAAAGATATCTCCGGACGGTGGAAAACCGGTTTGAAAAGTTCGACCTGGTCATTTGTGATGAGTTTGGATACATCTCTTTCGATAAAGAAGGCGCGGAACTTCTCTTTAGCCATTTATCCCTGAGATGCGGTCGTAAGTCAACCATCATTACCACAAACCTGTCGTTCGACCGATGGAAAGAGATTTTTGGCGATCCGGTGCTTACGGCAGCAATGGTTGACCGGCTTACCCACAAAGCTTATATCGTAAATATGAATGGAAAATCTTTTAGAGTGAAAGAAACCAGACAAATGATGGAAAAATGAAAACAGGTAGCAATGATGGCGATCCGCCACAGTTATTAACAAAGTTAGCACTTATGAACAAAGAAAAAAAGAACCAAAAAAAGAAAGGTGATGAGACGAGGATAACTCGAAGAGTTATCTCCCGTCTCATCACTTTACAACAAACTCTTTTTCTCTTTATTAATTTATTATTTTTGTCAAGTGGTGTTCTTTTCTAACTGAAATACTGGTATACTTTTCAATTGAAATATACACACGGAACACCGTACCATAAGAAGCCACAGACTGCGCATTTTTGCCGGATAAGGTTTTTGCACTTTGGGATTCTGTAATTTACTTCGTTCAACGGAAAAAAACTAAAAAATGAA
>CAIWTA010000250.1 GCA_903915465.1 uncultured Bacteroidales bacterium
GGGCTTTGTAAAGTAGAGGTATTACTTGCACCGGACAACACATCATCAAAATTCCATAACCAGTTCTGAAGGCCGGGGCCGCCATTTGTTTGCGACAAGTCTGTAAATTGTACAGCCTGCCCGATACATCTCGTATTGGAAAAGGCAAAATTAGCTTTCGGCGAAGGGATGCTGGTAACGGTATGTTCAATAAATGCTGAACATCCGCTTGTTGTGGTAACCGTCAGCCGCACAATATGACTCGTTGCTATTCCCAGAAATGTATGGGGGATGTTCGGATTTGCTGGCCAGGCAATGATAACAGGTGCTGACCCATCACCAAAATTCCATACCCATTGATTAATATACCCGGAAAATCCACCAGGTACAAAAGACTGATTAGTATATACAACAGGATTACCAAGGCAACCTGAAGGCGAATAAATAAATTCCGCCGTTGGTTTAGCAAACACAGTTACCTGTTTTTGGATACTGCTTATACATCCATTGGAATTGACAACAGTCAGAGTAACAGTTTTAATACCATAAGTAGCATAGGTATGCTGTGTATTCACTAAATTGGATGTCCCGCCATCGCCAAAATCCCAATTATACGCATTGATGGTCGTTCCTACAGGCGTTGTGGTAGATGTGTTTGTAAATACAGTTGGATCGCCTTCACAATTATCAGGTGCAGAAAAATCGGCAACAGGAAGTGGATTAATGTCGATTTGAATCATTTTCGTACTATCACAACCATTCCCATTAGTCACCATCAATGTTACGTTATAAGTACCGGCAGTATTAAAAATATGTGTTGGATTTTGTGCAGTTGACGTATTGTTTGAACCGGATCCCGCCAGATCACCGAAATTCCAATTCCAGGTAACGATTGTTCCTCCACCATGTTCCTGAGATAGATCATGAAACTGAACCAATTGGGTCGCGCAGGAAGGAGTTTGCAGCATAACTTCAAAATTGGCAACAGGCGCCGGAAAAGGTTGAACATGCAATGTTTTCGAAGAAACACATCCCCTGCTTGTAGTCACAGTTAAGGTTACATCATAACCGGCAGGATTAAATAGTGGATAAGTATATGACGGATTCTGCAATGTTGAAGTTCCAAGAAGATTACCAAAATCCCAGTTCCATCCGGTAATAATATCCGGATAACCGGGTGGTGGAATGGATTGGTCCGTGAATTGAATAGGTTTCCCTTCGCACGTTGGCGCTGTGAAGATAAAGTTGGCTATGGGTAATGGAATTATCGTAACAAAATGCTGTTTGGTCTTTGAACAACCATATTTATCAGTTAGTGTCAAGGTCACGGTCCAGGTTCCGATTGCAGTAAAAAGGTGTGAAATCGGTCCGGGGGTATTGGATGTAGGTGATCCGTCTCCGAAATTCCACAACCATGTATAATCGGTATAAGGAACCAAGCCAACAGGAACAAAATTTACCAGGTGGTCAAGACAGGTGAAATCAGTGTACGTAAATTCAACCGGTATAGCAGGATTAACAGTTACTACGATCGAAGTTGTGTTCTGACAATTATTTAAATTGTCCCAAACAGTCAGTGTAACATTAAAAGTGGGTCCGATTCCTCTGAAAATATGTGTTGGGTTTTGTAATGTAGAAAAGTTGTTTAATGGACCAGATCCCGGGTCACCAAAATCCCATGACCATTTGTAAATATTTCCTGCAGGAGTACTGTTTGAAAATGACTGATCCCGGAAATAGACATCCTGGTCAGCACATGCCTTTCCCTGCCAGGTTAAAGACGCATCACTGAACCAGTTGAATTGCGATCCGGGGTTAGGATAAATTGTTCCATATACATCCCATGTAGCTTCCAGAGGCGTTCCCGGATTAATCGTCCGGGTAACCCAATATGGACCGGTAGCAGCAAAAGTGTGCGTAGGATTGGCCGGACAATTTGGGAACAAAAAATGATCATTTACTGTCCCATCATGATAATCCCAGATTTCTTCAGTGATAGGTCCGCCCGGAGGTCCCGAAGTAAATGCAATCGGACTTCCCTGGCACTGATCAGGAGGAGTTGCAGTAAAGAAAGCGGATGGCGGAGCCCCGGACGAAACAGAGTACTCAATGAAGTTGGAACAGCCAGTCACCATGTCGGTACCAGTGACCCTGACCACGAAACTTCCCGGACCGGGGAATGTATGGGTAACTATTTTCCCATGCCCGGGCCCGGAGCCATCTCCGAACTCCCAAACCATATTATTACCTATAAATTGTGACGCGTTTACCTGGGCAGTAAAAGTAAACTGATAGGGAATAATAGTACCGAGAAAAGTAAAATCAATATCAGGTTTAGGATTGACGACAACATTCTCCACTATCTGATCTGAACATCCGTTTCCATTTGTTACAGTAAGCGAAACCGGGAAAGTTCCGGCCGATGGGAACGGATAATCAGGATTGGGTGTGTAGAAAGGGTCTCCATTGATATTCCATACATACCCGGAAATAGCACTTCCACCGGCAGCACTGCTCGTATTCGTAAAATGCACGTTTTCGCCTATGCACGCTGCACTGTAATCAAAATTAGCATCAGGAGCAGGGTTTACAGTCACAGGTGTAGAAGGAGTATAAGTGTTTGTACAGCCGTTAGTATTTGTGACTGTTAATGTAGGATGATAAGTTGTTGCCTGGGTATAAATATGAGTTGGATTCTGAAGAGTGGATGTGTTAGCACCTCCTGATGATGCGTCACCAAAATTCCATGACCAGGTGATTGGACCAACAACAACAGGGTTAGAAGAATCTGTGAATTGAGTAGCCTTACCAAGACATGGTGTAGTATTTGTAAAAGATGCAGCAGGAACGGTATTCTGGATAGTAACATCAAATGAAGTCACACTTGTACAATAATAAGGTTTATTTACAACTGTCAATTTAACATGGTAAGTCCCTGGTGCAGAAAATAAATGTTGAAAAGGATCTAATGTCAACATCGTGTCAAAGTGGGTCGGATCATCAGAAACATTCCAGATATAATAGCGCATTGTTATCGTTGGGTCAGGCACAGTTGAAATTATACTATTTGCACCAGAAAATGTGACTAAATCGTAAAGACAATTTGGTAATACGGGTGGATCGATAACTGCAGTTGGTTTGTATTTATCGGGATCAACGAAGACATAGTCAATTATCTGGTCAGAAAGACCCCTGGAATTTGTTACCGTTAATTTGACCGTAAAAGTATAAGGAAAAGGACCTGGAAAGTTATGTAATGGCGTTGCTGTAGTGGATAACGGAGAACCATCCCCGAAATCCCATGAATATGTAATGTTCGGATCAGAAGAAACAGAAACATCTCCGTAAAAATTTACAATATTAAAAAAACAACCATGTATGGTATCGGGTATATAGTAAAAATAAGCATGAAGAAGCGGATTGACATGAACAGAAATAGTTTTGGTATCGGTGCACCCTAAATATGCTTCATCAAGCTGTACTGGAAAATCCTGAATTCCTCCAGCAATAGTTGGCCATGTAACTGGCTGATAGGTATAATTCGCATCATCATAGGAAACTCCCATATTCACACCCACCGGAAATACCCAAAAATACGTATGACCTGGCACTTTGGGCGCAAAATATTCAACCATCTGGCCTTCCCGAACAGAAGCCGGGCCAAGTACTTGGGGGTAAACGTCCGGACAAACCTGGGCATTCAGTTGGCCTGAGAAAATAACCAGGATTGCCGTTGAAACAATAAGACGTAAATATCTATGCAACATATTATTTGGATTAGTTGATAGGGCCGCCTGATTTTGCTGTTATACTGCGATAACGAACAAAAAGTTTCACCCTGTGATAACAACAATTATACAAGTAACGCTTATACCTTTTCTCAATAAGCAAAAATAAGAATAAATCATTGATAAAAGATATCTGCTTCATAGACCAACGATAATAAAAATAGTTGCCTGCACAATAAACTGAAAATATTGTTTGTTATCCATTTTTTACCTTTATTTTTGTACTCCGATCCTTACCCTATGAAAAAGAACATATTGCCTCTTACAGGTCTCATTATTTGGTTGTTTCTTCTGATCTCTTCCTGCACTCCTAAAAAAGAATCTTTACCTTGTAACAATATGGGCAATCTGTGTATCGAAAACAAACTGGATACGGATGTTACCATTACTTTCAAGCCCATTCATGATCAGTATACTCTCAAGAAGGATTACATGAAATGTTCACAACTTGATGGAAATAAGCCCTATACTATTACGATTACAAGCCCGACTCATGAGAATGACACCACCATTATGATCCTCCCCTGCGACAACAAACTACTGATCGTCAAATAGTTAAGTGTTTTTTGAGAACCTTTCCCGCCTTTCCTTTTCCTTCGTACTTCACCCACACCAAAAAATAGTTCACTCCTTAATATTGGCAAACCCTGTGCCATGTGGTTATAGTGGAATTAAAAAGATCATTAAATAATTTACACTATTGATTTTCAGGAAGATAGAAATTGGTAGTTACGGATTTTCAGGCAGTTATGTTTCGGAAGTTTAAAAAGTTGACCACAATTTTACGCACAACTGTGCGTAAATTGGTAATTTTCAATTAAATGCAATCTTGGTGAAATAAAACACTAACCGTTTCATATTTTCACTGTACTTAATATTCTTGATCTCCTGATATCCATAGCAAAGGAAGAACTGGTCGTACCACGGAATCATCCCGCTTTTGGTTTCTAAAAGCATTTTATCTTCAGGATTTGACATCTCAAGTATTGAAAAATCGAGCTTCTCGATCACACCACTCCCTTTGATGATCTTGGATGCAATTTTCCCTTCACTAAGATAGGCCATTACAACTTCGTCATTAGGAGTAAAAAATACTGTAATTTTTGGGGTTAATTCATAAGTTAATAAATTCCTGATTTCCATGGTATTATCCCAAATCAATTTCCCTTCTTTGTCGAATGCAGTAATAATCCCATTGTTGTATCGATAACCATCAAAAACATCATAGGTATTCACATAGGGACGTCCGTAGAAATCAAAATCTGTAAAGCTTTCAGCGTGATACTGCGGCGAAAAAGTTTCTGCAAGAAGTATAAACTGATCTTTATGCCTGAAAGCTTTATGTAGTAAAAGTGGATAATCAAGTGAATATTCAGAAAGATTCCGATTCTTTTTTAATGCTTTTTTCTTCAAAGCAATGATGTCTCTCTCACCAAGAAGATCTTTGGAATTGGTTAGCTCCAGAAGGTTTACAAAGTTGATGTCAAATGGTTGTCCATTGTTCAACTTGCAGGAAAAAAAACCTGATGATTCTGCCACTTTCTTGTTTTTCATACTGCTTTTCAATGGCGTTGTTCCATATGATCCAAAAACGAGCCAATTTTCCTCTTGAACAGGAATAAAGTCAAGCCCCCTAAGATAACGGTTCGTAGAAGTAGGTTCAATTGGAATTTCGGTAAGAATTTTCCCATTGGTGTCCATGCTCACAAGAAAATTCTCTGGCCGTGCTTTATAGGTAGATGTATGAGAAAGCGAGGTCCTTATCCTCAAACTTAAAGTGTCAACTGTAAATTCCGAAACTCTTGAAACTGTACCTTTACTCCAGGGAAAAGTATTTGATTTGCCGGTCTGCAGCTGAAGAATCTGTAGTTGTGCAGATTCGTTCTTCAAATTGTAGCAAAGAAAAGCAACCTGATGAAACAATTTAAATTCGATATCTTCAGACTCTTCCGGAATACTTCCTGTATTGCCAATGAAATTGCTGCTTTTTAGGGCCAGGCGAAGGATACTGAAATTGGAGCGGTTTCCTTTTTCTTTCCCCTGTTTCACGAATAGCATAGAAAGCGTGTCATTTTCAAAGAACGATTCCTGATACATCATGTTATTTCCGACAGGAATACTTTTCACCCAGGATTGATTCAAATTCTGATTATATAATGAAAAGTACCATTTTGACATGGAATCACCAATGTTCTCAATGCTTTTAAAAAACAGCACCATTCCAGTACGTCCGCAAGGAATGACCCTGTATGTTTCGTCAGAAGTTTTTGCCGGAATTTCAATTCTTATTGGTCGATCAGCAGAGGAAATCTCATTGGAAAGCTGCCCCCGGGAGGAAGAGCATAAGAGCAAGCTGAAAAGAAAGACTAGGAGGATTCGCTGAAAAGTACACATTCTTAAATGGAATCAAAGCACAAACCTACATGAAATTTCGCATATTTACAAAAGGGAACACCACCTATATAACAAATTGCATTTGAACAACCGAACATTGATCAACGAATTCTGATTTCCGATCTGATTTCAAAAATCGTTGATCAATATTCGAGTATTCTACGTGATTTCAGACCGTGAAGGGAACAGTTGCAACATTGAGGACGATGCATTGTGGTAAACAAAAGAGGCTGTCAAAATTTTCTGACAGCCTCTTTCGCAAAAATAATTCAGAAATCGATTACTGGAGGATCAATTTTTTGGTAATCTGGTTTGAGCCGTTCTGATCTGAAATCTTTACAAAATAAATTCCTTTGTTGAGATCTGACAAATCTATCTGTGCAGAGCCATGAGTTGTCGTTCCGTTATATACAGAATTCCCAAGAATCGAATAAACTTCGATCTGTTTTCCACCTGTATTATTGAATTTCAGGTTTACAATCCCCTTTGAAGGGTTCGGGAAAATACTTAATTCATCGATAGTTTTTTCAGGAAGACCAACAGGGCGTATTCCGGTAACAAGAATATCATCTAACTCCCAGGTTGAGCTGGCAGTAGCTGTAGATGTAAATTTGAATCCGATACGAACATTCGCACCAGTGGCAGCAGAAACATCAATATCGCCGGATGAAATATACACAAAGTTGCCAGCTGATAAAATTGCTGTTAGGTTTGTCCAGGTAGCTGTATTCGGATTACTGGCGGCGACATAATCAGTGGATATTTTTACTTCGATTGGGTTTCCGGTATATTTGTAAGCATTCATGAAAGAAAGAACCTCGTTGGTGGAATGATCAAAATCCAAGGCAGGAGAGATCAGCCAATCTTCATTTTCGTAATCAACCCCTGAAAAATATCCGGTCATCTTGGCACAACCAAGTGGAGAGTAACCATATACTGAATCTACAACCCACACCAAGTCACCGGTAACACTGAAAGCAGTCCAGCCTCCAAAGGTGAAATCATCAAAATTCGTTTGAGAAATAACCGAAAGATTCGGAGTTGTGGCAGTGGCCGAAGGAACCGTTCCGTCAGTTTTAAAATTGATCAAGGCTCCGGAATTGGTATAGGGGAAAATTTTGAAGAAATATGGTACATTCACCGGTAATCCTGTGAAAGTATAGGTATGCACTCCCTGAAGAACATTCATTGCGGCCTTTCCGCTAACGAAAGCTGGAGCATCCGCTTCCGGTATGCCATCAACCGGGCTAGTGATATTATCGGCTATACTGGCTTTTATCAGATAAGCAGTGGGAGCCTGTGTACCAGCAGCATCAGTCCAGGTAAGTTTGACTTTATATCCTCCGGGAGTTGCGGTAAATACCGTTGGATAGTCTGTTGGTTCGGGAAGAGGACCACCGGAGAAGCCTGTCCATGTGATATTATCAACGGCCACCTGGCCGGAAGTTGTGTTGTTCGTTTGCTTAAGACCAATGACAAAAGAGCCTGAAGCGTTTACTGTTATACTACCCGAATTTTTAATAGCCCCTTGTTCTCCGAATGTGGTAACTGTTTTTACCAATAATCCGTTGACATATACATCGAGGCTGACATCTGTAGCAAAAACCTGTTTGTATTGGAAACTCAGAACACCGCATCCACCTGCAATTGGTCCTGAAGTAATCTCTGAAATAGGGGTTCTGGCTTTTCCCATGGTAGGTGTTGGAGCTTCGATAACTGAATCGCCCCTGCATTGATAATAATGCCATGTGGAGCCATCCTGGCCCAGAAAAGTGCTGTCATTGTAAATATTTGACGTTTCGCCATAATTGGCGAAATTCTCCATACCCTGGGCTTTCGAATTCTGAGAAACCAGTATCATGGAGAGAAACAAACTGAGTAAAAGTGCTTTTTTCATAGATGATTGATTAAAATTTAAATTTAATAATTATTTAGATAAGATATATAAAGAGGTTCCCCTTTGCAAATCACTAAAAGATGATGAATTCCAACACTTGATAATCTTCTTTTAATGGGGTATTTGTTCAAAACAGCGAATTGAAATATATTTCTGGTACAAAGATCAATTAAATTTTTATCCAAAGCCAAGAAAATATCAACTTTTTACTATTTGCTATAAAGCAGACAAGGCAACCTGTCGTTTGGTTGCCTTGTCGGAATAAATTATTTTCATCAACAGATGGGGTAATCAGCAAACGGTGACTTACATTATTTATCTTTCACTTCTTCGAAATCAACATCTGTTACTTCATCTTTACCATCAGCGGTTTTCCCGGATTCTGGTTCAGATTGAGATTGCCCACCCGGCTGAGTTCCTTCATTTGGTGAGGCACCTGCATTTTTGTACATTTCCTCACTGGCCTTTTGCCACATGGCATTCAAGTTTTCCATTGCTTTATCGATTCCGGCAATGTCTTTGTTTTTATGCGCTATTTTTAACTCCTCTACAACCTTTTGAATGGCTTCGCGTTTATCTGCCGGGACTTTGTCACCGTATTCTTTCAACTGCTTTTCAGTTTGGAAGATAAGTGAGTCAGCTGTGTTGAGCTTGTCAATTTCTTCTTTCATTTTCCGGTCTGTTTCAGCATTGGCACTGGCTTCAGTTTTCATTCGCTGGATTTCAGCTTCCGAAAGTCCTGAGGAGGCTTCTATACGGATTTGCTGAGATTTTCCCGTTGCTTTATCTTTTGCCATTACATGAAGAATCCCGTTTGCATCAATATCGAAAATCACTTCAATTTGAGGGATACCGCGAGAAGCTGGTGGGATACCATCAAGGTGAAAACGTCCGATGCTTTTATTCTGATTAGCCATGGGCCGTTCTCCTTGTAATACATGGATTTCAACTGAAGTCTGGCTGTCAGCAGCAGTAGAAAAAACTTCTGATTTCTTGGTCGGGATGGTGGTGTTGGATTCTATCAACTTTGTTAAAACCCCGCCAAGTGTTTCTATACCCAGAGAAAGCGGTGTGACATCCAGCAATAGTACATCTTTCACTTCTCCTGTTAAAACGCCACCCTGAATGGCGGCTCCGATGGCCACTACTTCATCGGGGTTCACTCCTTTTGAAGGCTCTTTTCCGAAGAAATCCTTAACTAATTTCTGAACAGCCGGAATCCGCGTTGAACCACCAACCAGGATCACTTCATTCACATCCGAAGCTTTCATCCCTGCATCTTTCAGTGCTTGTTCACATGGCGGAATTGTAGAACGCATAAGCTGATCTATCAATTGCTCAAATTTTGCACGACTGAGTTTTTTCACAAGGTGCTTGGGAATCCCATCAACCGGCATGATATATGGCAGGTTAATTTCAGTTTCCACCGAACTTGACAATTCAATTTTTGCCTTTTCAGCAGCTTCTTTTAACCGTTGAAGTGCCATCGCATCCTTACGGAGATCGATTCCTTCGTCTTTCAAAAATTCATCTGCAAGCCAATCAATGACCAAGTGATCAAAGTCATCACCACCGAGATGGGTATTACCATTGGTGGATTTCACCTCAAATACGCCTTCTCCCAGTTCCAGGATTGAAATATCAAAGGTTCCTCCTCCAAGGTCAAAGACTGCAACTTTAATATCTTTATGCTTTTTGTCAAGACCATATGCCAATGCGGCAGCAGTAGGTTCATTGATAATCCGTTTGACAATCAATCCGGCAATTTCACCTGCTTCTTTGGTAGCCTGACGCTGTGAATCACTGAAATAAGCCGGAACGGTAATTACCGCTTCTTTTATCTCCATCCCAAGGTAATCTTCGGCAGTTTTTCTCATCTTTTGAAGAATCATCGATGAAATTTCCTGTGGGGTGTACAACTTACCACTGATGTTCACCCTCGGAGTATTGTTGTCACCCTTATCTACCTTGTACGGTACGCGGTGAATTTCTTTCTGGACCTGATCATAGGTTTCTCCCATGAAACGTTTAATTGAATAAACGGTATTGCGAGGATTTGTGATGGATTGGCGCTTGGCAGGTTCCCCAACTTTCCGTTCCCCGTTTTCAGTAAATGCAACAATTGAAGGTGTAGTTCTTCTTCCTTCGCTGTTGGCGATTACCACAGGCTCATTACCTTCCATCACGGCTACACAGGAGTTGGTAGTTCCCAGATCAATCCCAATAATTTTTCCCATTTTATTCTGATTTATCGTAAATACTAATTTTTGAAAATTCATAAAGAGTTGTCAATCCTTATGCCAAAGCAAAATTGACTGCCAGAAATGTGACAAAAAGACAGAAAAATGGGAGAATCAGAATCCGAGGTCAGCAGTTTGGGGGTTATCCCTTAATTCCTGGAGCGTATTATCGCTCAGCCGAAGCCCGATGACAGGGTTAACAAAACGGCTTGAAAACAGGCCGATCCCGTTAATAATATTTGTAAAAGGAGGCCTGTACTGAACGATTGAGGTGGAAGGTTCAGTAACTTCCATATAGGTATTAAGATCATCGGAAGCGACGCTGAAAATATAATCAAGCTTTCCGGCAGTCCTTTTAAGATCGGGATTCACCGGAATCCTTGCGGCAAGTAAGAAATAAAACGCATTACCCGAAATTGTTTTGATCATGTCTTCACCACCTGTTGCAGAACGGGATAATTCATTCGAAAACACCAGCCAGTCAATAGATTTCGATTTGACAGAATCAGGGTGATTAATAGGATTTTCGGTATAATGAAAACGAATCACTAACTGGTATCTTTTTCCACCTTTTGCACTTGTCCATTCAACAGAACTGTTTTCGCCAGGCATAAAAGCAGGTCTGGTAAATTCATCGGGTGTAATTATAGAAAAAGTATTGACCAATGCGGTTTTTGCAGTAACTTCATTTCCTGTCAGGTTGTTATGGATAACAAGATTATATGTGTATGTCTGTTTCAGTGTTGCATTTGATTTATAAACCAATTGATCTGGGAAATAGAAAATTGAGTCACCGGGTTCTTTTGTATGTATTGTATCTGGTGAAAAAGGGAGAGAGCCTATATTTTGATTGTTTTCATCCAATACATCTATCCTTACATTAAGGTCGCCCGGGCGATAATTGCTTGAATCAGAAATCTTAGCATAGGTCAGGGCATTCCCCTGCCCAAGAAATGCTTTGGTTATCTTCAAATAATGAATGGAATCACTCTGGCTGATAAGGCCGTAAACAATGGTAATATCTTTCCAGTCTGCATTGACGCTGAAGTCTTTTTTGCATGAATTTAAGAAGGGCAGGATGAGCACAATGGCTAAAAGAAACTTTGGATATCGCATCTGTTTGTCGGTATAAAAGAAAGGGCAAAAATAGACATTTTTTAAATAAATATCGTAGTTTTGCTGGTAAATCAATACCTATGATAACTTCTTACAGGAATGTTCCGAAAGTCACGACACATGTTCTTCAGGAGATGAAATTAAAAGGCGAGAAAATCGCAATGCTTACAGCATACGATTATTCTTTTGCAAAGATCTTAGACGGTACCGGGATCGATATTATCCTTGTAGGAGATTCTGCTTCTAATGTAATGGCCGGGCATACATCTACACTTCCCATCACCCTTAATGAGATGATTTACCATGCCTCTTCTGTTGTACGTGCAGTAAAACGGGCGTTGGTCATTGTTGATATGCCATTCGGTACGTACCAGGGAAATTCTAAAGAAGCCCTATCCTCTTCCATACGAATCATGAAAGAGAGTGGTGCTGATGCTGTAAAACTCGAAGGAGGCAAAGAAGTAATTGAATCCGTTGATCGTATTCTTTCCGCAGGAATTCCGGTTATGGGACATCTTGGATTGACACCACAATCTATTCATAAGTTCGGAACTTATGTTGTTCGGGCAACTACTGAAGCCGAAGCTGCAAAACTGATTGAAGATGCCCATCTTCTTGATAATGCGGGTTGTTTTGGAATTGTCCTGGAAAAAATTCCTGCAAAACTGGCAGCACGTGTGTCAAAAGAGGTGAAGGTACCCATTATCGGCATCGGGGCCGGCAAAGAGGTCGACGGGCAGGTTCTGGTTCTTCACGATATGCTGGGAATTACTCTTGAATTCTCTCCGAGATTCTTGCGGAGATACCATAATCTTTATGAGGAAATCAGAGGTTCTGTAACTTCCTATATCAACGATGTAAAATCACTCGAATTCCCCAACGAACGGGAACAATACTAATGGTCATTCCAACAATTGAAAAGGATATTCTTTTCGAAGATAATCATCTCCTCATCTATAATAAAAAACCCTCCCAGATTGTCCAGGGAGATAAGACCGGCGACCGTCCTTTGAGTGATCTTTTGAAAGATTTTATAAAAGAACGTGACAAAAAGCCTGGTAATGTTTACCTGGGAGTTGTTCATCGTATCGACCGGCCTGTCAGCGGCGCTGTGTTGTTTGCAAAGACCAGTAAAGCCCTGACACGGTTGAATGAAATGCTGAAATCCGGTGAAATTCATAAAATCTACTGGGCAGTTGTGAAAAACCGCCCTCCGGAGGATAATGGACATTTGATCCATTTCCTGAAAAGGAACGAAGAAAAAAACAAATCTTTTGCTTACGATAAAGTCATTCCTCATTCAAAACAGGCGGAATTGACCTACACATTGATCAGCCAGAGTGAACAGTTTTATTTATTGGAAGTAAACCTGCTTACAGGTCGTCATCACCAAATCCGGTCGCAACTTGCTAAAATCGGATGTCCGGTCAAGGGTGATCTGAAATACGGATTCGACCGTTCCAATCCGGATGGTTCCATACACCTGCATGCAAGAAAAATTGAGTTGCTTCACCCGGTAAAAAAAGTAATGATGAGTATTGTTGCTCCCACACCGGAGGACAATCTATGGAATTATTTTTTGGAGCATCATGAGTAAGTTGGGACAATAATTTACGATTGGACGATTTTATTGACGATTTTGGATTTACAATTACAAACTGCAAAATATGAAGTGAATAAAAGTGAAAAAATATTGATATTTTCAATGGAATTTTATAATATTAAAATCGTACATCGTCAATCGTAAAATTCTTTCGTCAATCGTAAATCGTCCGATCGTAAATTTAATAGTCGCCATCCAATCAACAAGAATGATCTCCAGTCAATTTCCGTCAGCAAATGATACAATCCCTAAAGTTATTGTTAAAGGATCGTTGTGGAAAATCAGCGCTGATTCCACAGCAGAAATGCAAAGTATTACATTTGTACAAAGATCTGCTACTTATTCTTTTTTCACTTCCAGGCAAAATACTACTGCAAAGAATCCGGGGCCGATGCTCTTTCATAAATTCCAACCTGACTGGATCCTGGGAATACTCATTTCATGTTTTATTCTTTTAGCCTGGGTGCAGGTATTCTACCCAAAACGTTTGCGGCAAATCCTGGTTGCACCTTATTCTAAAAGGTTCCTGAATCAGCTTGTAAGGGAAGGAAATTTGTTCTCTGAAAGGATATCTGTTGCTATGGGACTGGTTTATCTGTTAATTTTCCCATTGCTGGTTTATCAGGTTTACGACTTGATGGCGGATCACAAATACAGTAACCTCTTTTCCGGATTTACGGTTTATCTATTGTTGGTAGCTATATTCCTGCTCTTTTGGGCGATTAAGATTTCCCTGATAAAATTCCTGGGGACAGTATTCAGGACGCATCAATCCACAAGTGAATACCTGATGAATATTTTTTTATTCAACTTTCTGACAGGATTAGTGTTATTGCCATTTTTGGTTCTCGTGGTTTATCTAAAGTCTGTTTTTTTTCTTCAAATATGCCTGATAATCACGGCTTTGTTTTTTCTTCTGGCATTTATCAGAGGATTTTTAATCGGATTTTCGCTAACGAAGTTTTCCTATCTGTTTTTATTTATGTATCTTTGCAGCCTTGAAATTCTACCTTTCATTGTATTGATGAAAATTTTCAACCTTTATTTTTGACAGTCACAGAAAACTTCTAGGATTGCCCATTAAACACCCAATGCTTTGAAAATAAAGAACATCCTTGTATCACAACCTCAACCAGCAGAATTAGAAAAATCACCTTACGGGGACTTAACAAAGAAGTTCAATCTAAATATTGTCTTCCGGAAATTTATTACCATTGAGGGTATTCCGGCTAAGGACTTCCGCAAGGATCGCGTTAATATTCTTGATTATTCTGCTGTTATTTTTACTTCCCGCAACGCAGTTGATCATTTTTTCAGGATCTGTAAGGAGATGAGAGTTGATGTTCCGGATAATATGAAGTATTTCAGTATTTCCGAATCAACTGCCTACTATCTCCAAAAATATGTCCAGTACCGTAAAAGGAAAGTTTTTCACAGCAAGGAAAATTTTTCAAACCTGGCAGAATTGATTAAGAAGCACAAGACTGAAAAGTTTCTGCTTCCCTGTTCGGACGTACATAAACAGGAAATTCCGAAGATGCTGGAGGAGAATAAGATAAATTACAAAAAAGCCATAATTTACAAGACATTAGCAAGTGATCTTTCGGATATTGACATTACCAAGTATGACATGTTGGTATTTTTCAGTCCTTCGGGGATAAAGTCGCTCTATAAGAATTTCCCCGATTTTACACAAAGTTCCATTTCAATTGCTGCATTTGGGCCGACAACAGCCAAAGCAGTTACTGATGCTGGCCTTAGTCTTACCATTTCAGCCCCTTCAAAGACAGCTGCTTCAATGCCAATGGCCATCGAGCAGTACCTCCATGCAGAGATGAAGAAAAAGTAATATGAAGCAAACTTTCACAAAAGATGAAAGGTTGCGGAAAAAAATCCTGATTACAAAACTTTTCCGGGAAGGATCTTCTTTTTTTGTTTACCCATTCCGGGTAACCTGGCTTTCTTCAGATGTTCCAGGCGCATTTCCTGTACAAGTGCTTGTGAGTGTTCCAAAAATGGTGATCAGAAAAGCTGTCAACCGAAATAAAGTAAAGCGCAGGATGCGGGAAGCCTACCGGAAAAACAAAATCATCCTGTACACATTTCTTGAACAAAACCAGGGAACTTTGATTCTGGCTCTTACTTACACATCAAAAGAAATCCTCCCCTACAACCTGCTCCAGGAAAAAATAATTGTACTTTTGCAGCGTTTAAGGATAGAATATGCAAAAAGCGCTGGGTAAATTTTTTATCCTGCTGATTCGGTTTTACCAGATGGCAATCTCTCCTTATTTGATTCCTTCATGCCGTTTTACTCCATCCTGCTCGGTATATGGAATAGAAGCAATAAGAAAACACGGACCTTTTCGTGGTGGATGGTTGACACTGAAACGACTGGCAAGATGTCATCCATGGGGAGGCAGAGGATATGATCCGGTACCATAAGATGAATAATGAAACTATAAAATGAAACTGGTGTTTATGAGTAAAAGCAGAAGGATTTTATTGATCATCGTTGTTATTATCGCAACTGTCCAGATAGTCAAAGCCCAAACAAACAAGGACCAGGGATTTGAGATTCTTAAAAACCTGGATATCTATTCAACGATGATGAAGGAACTGAATACTAATTATGTCGATGATATTAAACCAGGGGAATTGACCAAAACAGGGATCGATGCCATGCTGGGGTCGCTCGATCCATACACAAATTTTATCCCGGAATCGGAAATTGAAGATTATCGATTTATCACAACCGGAGAATATGGCGGTATAGGGGCATTGATTCATCAAAATGGTGATTATGTGGTGATCTCTGAGCCATACGAAGGCTCTCCGGCTCAAAAAAACGACCTCCGTGCAGGTGATCGCATCATTGAGATCAATGGCCAGTCAGCATTAAAGAAGACCTATTCAGATGTCAGTGCTATATTGAAAGGCCAGGCCGGGACAAGTATTACCATGAAGATTCTTCGCGATGGAGAACAAAAGACAATTGAAAAGACCATCCCGAGAGAGATTATCAAAATCGAAAACATCCCTTATACATGCGCCCTCCCAAATAACATCGGGTATATCAAGCTTAACAGTTTTACACAACGTGCTGGTGAAGAAGTTCGGCAAGCCTTCCTGAAACTCAAGGAAAAAAACGAATTAAAGGGAATTATCATTGATATCCGTGGAAATGGTGGCGGATTGTTGAATGAAGCAGTTGAAATCACCAATATTTTTGTGGAAAAAGGGCAGGAGGTGGTTACAACAAAAGGTAAATTAGCTGACAAGAATCACACTTATAAGACACTGAATTCGCCGGTCGATCTTACCATTCCACTCATCATCCTTGTCGACCGTCAGAGTGCTTCTGCCAGTGAAATCCTTTCCGGGGCATTGCAGGATCTCGATCGCGGAGTTATTGTTGGGCAACAAACATTTGGAAAAGGACTTGTTCAGAATGTTGTCCCTTTAAGCTTTAATTCCCAAGTGAAGATCACTGTTGCCAAATACTATATTCCCAGTGGGCGATGCATCCAGGCGATTGATTATTCGCACAAAAACAAAGAAGGTCTCTTTGGGAAAATCCCGGATTCCCTGCTCACTTCATATAAAACAAAGAATGGGCGCATCGTTTATGAAGGAAGGGGAATAAAACCCGACATTCATACTTCCCCCCTTTTATTCAGCAATATCGCTCTTTCTCTTTATTCCAAATACCTGATTTTTGATTATGCCACATTATACCGCATTCAGCATCCGACGTTGTCTCCTGCTGATGTTTTCGAAGTTACGGATACACTTTTCAATGATTTCGTAAAGTTTATTTCAGATAAAAAATACGATTACAAAACCAGGACTGAAGAAGCGCTTGAAGTTCTCCGGAAAGATGCTGAAAAAGAAAAATATTTCAGTGCCATAAAGGGCGAGTATGATGCCCTCAAGGCGCAAATGTCGAATGATAAAAAAAGTGATCTTGAAAAACATAAGGATCAGCTCAAGGAGTTGTTGAAGCTTGAAATTGTTACCCGATACTATTACCAGAAAGGTAAGGTAGCCGCTGGTTTAAAGAATGACAAAGACATTGCGGAAGCCTTGCGGATCATGGGTGATCAGACGCTATACACAGCTATCCTTGCTGGAACTTATAAACCGCCAATGGGAAAAGATGATAAAAATGCAGCGGATGATTCTGATGATGATACGGATTTAAATTAAAATATTCTGCCCCCATGGAAACCAAAACCATTCCCTTTACCTACGAGGAATATGACTCACCGGAAGAGCTTCAGCCTCACGACCGCGATCTTCTGAGTTGTGCAAAAGAAGCTCTTAAGAATGCTTATGCCCCATATTCCCGGTATCATGTTGGAGCGGCTATCCTGCTCGGGAATGGAAAGATATTTACCGGGAATAATCAGGAAAATATGGCCTTTCCTTCAGGTCTGTGCGCAGAGCGCGTGGCGATTTATTCAGCCGCTGCAAATAACCCTGGTGTAGCCATTAAAACCATTGCCATTTCTGCACATTCCGACAAGTTTCCGGTTACGGAACCTGTGGCACCCTGCGGTTCCTGCCGACAGGCGATGATTGAATATGAGATGTTCCAGAAGCAGAATATCCGCATCATCCTGCAGGGTGATACCGGGAAAATATTGGTGATCGGAAGCATTGAAAGTCTGATGCCTTTGTCTTTCCGGGAAAACGGACTGAAAAAATAATTTCTTTTTCACCACATAGTTTCCTCCTAATGAGAATAACCAGGAACATCAAAGCGGATAACTTAAATGGTTCACGCAGAGTGCCCCACCTCAAGGAAATTTTAGGAACTTCAAAATTAATAACAAAAATGTTCTCGCTGATTCTCGCAGATAAGATCGCTGATTCTCGCAGAAATTGTGTCTGTTTTTTTTTCTGCGGAAATTTGCATTTTGATCAGCGTTGATCTGCGAGAAAATATATTATTGAATATCAAATAATTACATTAAGTTATATAATAGTCACAATAGGCTAGAATAGAAATAAAATGACCAAAATTTGTTATAGATGAAGAAACTATTTTTTCCTATCCCTTTTATTGTGTTGCTTTTTATCGCCGCAAAAAGTGATAAACCGGCTTACCGGATTTTCAATGCCAAAGGCCATCCAATGGATTACGAAGATTTGTTGAAAGCCGCCAAAAACGCTGATATTATTTTGTTTGGAGAAGTGCATACAAACCCGATTTGTCATTGGCTGGAACTTGAATTGACCAAAGATCTGTATGATATAAAAAAGAATAACCTGGTTCTTGCAGCAGAGATGTTTGAAAGAGATAACCAGTTATTGTTGAACGAATACATGTCTAAAATGATTCGCAAGAAGGATTTTGAGGCAGAAGCAAAACTATGGAAAAACTACAAGACAGATTATGCACCCATTGTGGATTTTGCAAGCGAAAAGGGATTAAAATTTATCGCTTCGAATGTTCCAAGGAGATATGCTGCCATTGTTAACGCCAAGGGTTTTGAAGGTCTTGACAGCATCAATGCCATTGAAAGAACTTTGGTTGCAACACTTCCAATCAAATTCAACCCGGATCTGGAATGTTACAGGAAAATGAAAGAAATGATGGGTGATTCACCAGGGCATAACAGCGATAATATTTCTAAAGCGCAAGCTCTCAAAGACGCCACCATGGCGCAGTACATTCTGGCAAATGGATATGATCCATATACTGTCCTTCATTTTAATGGCAGCTACCATTCCGATGATCATCAGGGCATTCTCTATTATATCAATGAGATCAACAAAAAAACCGACATTGCTTTAAAAGTCATTACTATTTCAACGGTTGAACAGGACACCATCGAAGACCTCTCAAAAGAAAATCTTGGAAAAGGCGATTTTATCCTCTGTATTCCGTCAGGTATGACGAAAACACAATAGCTTCTGGAATCCCCCAGGAACATCGTAACCTTCGCCCCTGTTTGTGCCATCACCAACCCAACATGCTTTTATGTTTCTTCTAATCACTTAGCCTGGTCTATCCAAAAACATTGCACACTTTGCGCCATCATTGCGTTCTCTCTCTATATAACACCCACTAACTATCTGATAACCTGCAAAAAAATTCTCTCCCGATTTCCATTAATTTTTTATACTCCAATGATTTTTATAGGACAAAGCAGGAGCGAAAATCGTCGAAGTCAGGTATTGCCTTTTTCGTGTAACCTGCCTGCAGACAGGCTTCATGAAACCTTCGTAACTTTGTAATATTAATGAACTACCCCCCAGTA
>CAIWTA010000251.1 GCA_903915465.1 uncultured Bacteroidales bacterium
AGTACAATTGACCAAAAAGTTATTATTTTTGAAGTTCCTATAATTTCCTTGAGGTGGGGCACTCTGCGAGAAAATAAAAAAAACTTTTTAGTCAACCCCAGCTTAGGCTAATGCATCAAACAAGACTTCAATCGGGTGAAACGCTTTTCGCCCGGTTCCATCCATGATCTGATGCCGGCAACTGGTACCAGGCGCTGCTATAATTAACTCCTCTGGTGTTTTTCGGATTTCAGGAAACAACACAAGTTCGCCAACTTTCATCGAAACTTCATAATGCTCCTTCTCGTATCCGAATGAACCTGCCATTCCGCAACATCCCGACTTGATCTCTTCCACCTTGAAATTTTCAGGAATAGATAACATTTTTACAGTTGACTCAACCGAAGCCAGTGCTTTTTGATGGCAATGGCCATGTAACCTGATCACCTTTTTTTCTTTCGTGAAAAGAGTCGGATCAATATTCCCGTTATTCAATTCACGGATAATGAATTCATCAAATAGCAGAGAATTTTTTGCAAGTTTGAGTGCATCATCTTTCAAGGTTGCATCAACAAGCTCAGGATATTCATCGCGGAAAGTCAGAATGGCCGAAGGTTCGATCCCGATCAGTGGATGTTCTTCACTGATAATATCCTTTAAAGAGGTGATATTCTTATTTGCAATTTTTTTAGCTTTCCTGATCAATCCTTTTGAAAGAAATGTCCTTCCGCTTTCTATATGAAATGGCAACTTCACTTCGTATCCCAAAATATTTAAAAGCTTTATTGCCTTTATTCCAATCGCTACATCATTATAGCTCGTGAACTCATCTGTAAAAAGATAGACTTGTCCTGATGTTTTACCTGAATAGGGATTTGATTTCTTTGCCCAATGTCTTAAAGTGAATTTATGGAGCGCAGGGATAGTTCGTTTGGGAGCAAACCCGAGCAACTTTTTAAGGATTCCGGAAAGGAAAAGATTGTTCACAAAATAATTAAAGAGAAAAGGAGCAAGGCTTCCCATGCAATTAATGCTGGTTATATATGCGATAAGCCTGGTGCGGAAAGGGATGCCATTCGCATCGTAATAATGCTGGAGAAATTCCGCTTTTAGTTTTGTAACATCAACATTTGAAGGGCATTCTGATTTACAGGCTTTGCATGACAAACAAAGATCCATCACTTCATAGATCTCGGAATGATCGAACGGATTGGAATTGGAAGAATTTGTTAAAAACTCCCTGAGAATATTTGCCCTGGCACGTGTTGTAGTGTTCTCATCTTTCACTGCCATATAGGAAGGACACATCCATTTCCCTGTAACGACAGTATTCCGGCAATCGCCTGAACCATTACATTGCTCTGTTGCCCTAAGAATTCCCTGACTCGAAGAGAAATCAAAAAAAGTCTTTATTTCCCGCACTTTTTGACCAGGCTGGAAACGAAGACTGCTGTTCATCCGAGGCGTATCAACGATCTTATTCGGATTAAAAATACCTTCAGGGTCCCAGGTATTTTTTATTTCCTTTATCAGCCTGTAATTATGTTCCCCGATCATCAGGGGAATGAATTCTCCCCGGAGTCGGCCATCGCCATGTTCTCCACTCAAAGAACCTTTGTACTTTTTCACAAGTTTCGCTGTTTCCAGTGCTATCGTGTGAAATAGTTCGACGTCTGCGGGATCCTTTAAATTTAAAACAGGGCGTAAATGCAATTCTCCTGAAGCTATATGAGCGTAATAAACACAATTCAATCCCAGCGAAAAAAGCATCTGGTCAAAATCTCTGATATAATCAGGCAGGTCTTTCGGGCTGACTGCTGTATCTTCTGTTACCGGCACAGGTTTCCTGTCACCCGGATAATTGGAAAGTACACCTAATCCTGCCTTACGAAGATCCCAGACTTTTTTCAGGTCAGGCGGGAAAATAATCGGAAAATGATAACCCAAACCATTTTCACGCATCTCTTTCTCGAGATCAGCAGCAATATTCAGGATTTCTTCACGTGATTCACGCGCAAATTCAATGATTAAAATGGCTCCCGGGTCATCCTGAATAAAAAAACGGTTCTGCTGCTGTGTAATATTTTCCTTCGTACAATCCATAATTGCTTTATCCATCAATTCGACAGAGCCGGGATTGTATTTCAGGGCAACAAGGTTTCCTCTTAATGCTTCAGCAATCGTGTGACAATGCACACATATCAATGCTTTTTCACGGGGTGGAAGTGGTACGAGGTTCAGCTTGATTTCTGTAGTGAAAGCAAGTGTTCCTTCTGAACCGGCAAGCAACTTTGAAAAATTAAAAAGCTCACCTCTAACAGCAAATGGCTCAGTCTCCAGCAGAAGATCGATAGCATAACCAGTGTTTCTCCGGCGAATTGAAGGTTTCGGGAATTCCATCCGGATCTCTTTCTGGTTTTCATGGTTTGATAGGATATTAAAAATATTCCTGTAAATATCGCCTTCCAGGCCTTCTGTCCTGGTCTTTTCAATCATTTGCTCTTTTGAGATCGCTTTAAATTCTGCCTCTGACCCATCACTTAGAATTGTTTTGAGTGAGATCAGATGATCGCGCGTACTGCCATAAAGGATGGAATGTGCTCCGCACGAATTATTTCCCACCATTCCACCAATCATGCAACGACTTGACGTGGATGTTTCAGGGCCAAAGAACAACCCGTAAGGTTCCAGGATCTTGTTTAATTCATCAAGAATGACGCCAGGCTCTACGCGCACCCAATGTTCTTCGGGGCTGATCTCAAGAATGGAAGTCATGTAACGGGAGACATCAACAATCAAACCATTTCCCACAACCTGCCCGGCTAATGAAGTACCTGCAGCCCGGGGAATAAGGGATAATTCATGTTGATGTGCGAATGAGATCAGTTGTTTAATCGCTGAAGCATTTTTCGGTCGGGCAACACCTATTGGAATTTCACGGTATGCTGAAGCATCAGTAGCATACATCAGCCTCCATAATTCTCCTGTGAAGATATCACCTTCGAAAACTGCACCGAATGATTCCAATATGTCATGGATTGGCTTCCTGTCCATCTATTTTATTTTGGCTGCATTTTCAGGATCCACAACCTTGTAAACCTGCAATGCAAAACTGGCTTTTTCCATGTCACCGGAGTTCTGCATCCGGCTATAATTGAGATAAGCAACAAGGCTTAAATAACTTTTTATCCGTTTGCACATACTGGCATCCGTAAGGTTCTTATTACCGGCAATCCGCATATCATAATTGGCCATCTTGTTTTTCCACCACTCGATATCTTTAGAAAAGAAGTCATCCTGAAGGGCTTGTTGTTCCTGGGATTCTTTCTCCATCAGTTTTTGCAATGCTTTTGATTGCCTTTTGTATTCCGGATCATTTTCAAGATCGGAGAGTAAATGCTTGTATGAAACAGTTTCACAAATATCGTTCATGAAACTTATCGCATTTTTAAGATCGCGATGGTAACTAATTTTATCCATCGAGACTTTTTCTTTGGTTAATGAACTATCAAAGAACCGCTTCTCTTCCATGATCAGTTTTTCATTTTTAGGAATTAAATTCCTTCTCATGGCACAGCATTCATTCCAGATAAAAGCTTTTTCCATCAATGATTTTGATGGCCATTCATGTATTCCATCGAAAAGAACCAATGTATGGTTGAACTCCTGCTGACTCATCTGCTCATCCAACCGGATCAGTTCATTCATATTGAAATCAGAAGTTCCGGCAAATCCAATATAATCGAAACGAAATTTGGCTGGCAGATCAATGCCGGGAAATCCGGCACCACAACCAATAACGCCGGCAACTCCACCGTGGAATAGTCCCATCAAACTGGCAATCCTTGCACCACCGGAAAACCCCATCGCGTAGATCCGGTTGGTATCAACGGAAAACCGACCATGGATCTCTTCAAACAAAGCAGAAATGATGTCGTTAGTTTCCGAAATGCTGAGGCCGTTTTTTGAATCATTTGAACCTACGAAAACATACCCATACTTTTCTGCAAGTTCATGATAAAGTTCCAAAGGCAGATTTCCGCTTCCATGCGGATCAAATGCCAGAATAACCGGATAAGCCTGAGAAGATGAATATTTTTTTGGAAGGTAGAGGGAATATTTTGTGGAAGAATCTTTCAGGCAAGCCACAGACGGAATTACTTTTCCATTTTCAAATGTACTATTTTGCGGTTGTTCTCCTTTTTTAGGCGAATGCCCTGATGCACATGACAGAATCCCCTGGGCAATAAGTACAAGAAAAGAAAACCGGACAATTATTTTCATTTCGTGTAGAAATTTGTGGATTCGAAAATTTTGTCGGCCGACTTGGCGATAAATCCACTATAAAGCTTTCCATTGTTTTCGGGATACCGCCTGGCAAATTCATAGTAACATCCAGGGATTTCAAACTCTCCTTCTTCAAACTGGAAGCAAACCATTCCGGCTTTTATGCTTGATTGTTCGAGGAGATCCTGTGGTGTACCCTGAACTTCACCTCCGGAATCATTGAGTAAAAACCCATTGGATTTTAAAAAAGCATTGACTTTTTCGACAGTATCATAATCTCTCAGAGCATTCACGCTGACTGTAAAATGGTTTGCTCTGAATCCGTTGACGTAAAGCCATGCAGCATATTCAGATTCCATCCGTAATTTCTCATAAGTTTTATAGGAAGGAATCCCCGAAAGATTACCTGCAAAAAGCAAATCTCCTGACTTGAGCATTTGGATTGGAATTTTAACCACCCAATTCTTGACAGTGTTTTTCAGGTGATCGCTGAAATGCTCGACCTGTAACTCACTGATAAAAACCTTGGGTGCATCCTTGTCTGTGGCATGTTCGAAATGCCTGGCGTAAAGTTTTTTCTTAAGAAAGTGATAATCCGCCTTCAATTCATAACCTTTTTTTCTGAAAATTTTTGAAAGGATATCTATATTGATGCTGGGATCATTGAATGTTCTGAACGCAATATGATCATTGACGATGGTTTCACCTTCCCGCAGCAAAAGATCATAAACCTTTTTTGTTGATGGATTCTGGGTGGTGTAATCAGTCCATAGACGTTCAAAAATTTCCTGATAACTCATTTTTGGTCGGTTAGTTGGTAGCCAAGATGGAATAATAAGTGATTGTTAAAACATTCCTTCAATAAATTCATTCATGGTAATATTGTTAAAATATTCGGAAAGGTTGTAATTTTTTAAGGCATCTCTGATGGAATCCTCCTTGTGGAGAATATCGGTTAATGCATCTTCAATTTCTTCTGTTTCGCGAATGTTGAAATAGTCTCCGAAGATTTTCATTTGATGAATTCTACCATCTGCAACATGGAGGTTGAATTCGAGTGTCCCGCTGTTTTTTGTCCGGATAATTTTCTTGAAATTGTATTTCGGAGAATAGCCGAAATTCCATGCCCATGTCTTGTATTTTATTTCAACCAGGTGATTGATTTTCCGGTGGTCTTCTTCGGAAAGTTCATATAACCTGGCATCCGGATATTTTTGCATGATATGTTCTTCGACCATTGTGGAAAATTGAATCACATCCAAAGGTTTTTTCAGGTGATCACTTATATTGGTAACACGGGACCGAATGGATTTGACGGCTTTGTCGGTAAACTTCAGCGGATCAACGTTCAAAGCCTGGGTTAGGTCTGGCATATGAGATGAGAAAAGCAGAGTGCCATGAGAAAGTACTTTCTTTTTCCAGATGTGCATGGCATTTCCGGAGAACTTCTTCCCATCTATTGTAAGGTCATTCCTTCCTTCAAATCGTGCGTCAATTCCAAGTTTCTGAAGCACTTCCAGGATAGGCGTTGTATATTTTTTGAAATTGATAAGATTCTCCTCTTGCCCCTTCATGGTAAAAGTGAAATTCAGGTTGCCAAGATCATGAAAAACGGCTCCTCCTCCTGATAATCTCCTGACTACCTTGATTTCGTTCGCCTTCACATATTCTCCATTGATCTCTGCCAGCGTATTCTGATGTTTCCCAACGATGATCGATGGTTCGTTCCGCCAAAGCATGAAAGAGTCATCTGCAATCTCTTTCAGTACATATTCTTCAGTTGCAAGATTAAAGTATGGATCAGTATTATGTCTTCGTATAATCAACAATTATGAGGAAATTTTGACCACAAAATTATACTTTTTTAGCGTTTGACCCAGGAAAAATCTAAATTTGCAGGAAGTATAAATACTCTATACTAACCACAAAACATTTTTGATGTGAATAATTCAAACGACTCAATTTTGATGATAAATGGATAAGTTGACCTTCCCAATTATCCGATTATTCGTTTTTCTATTTGGCCTGCTTCCCTTTTGGTTGATTTATGGATTATCAGACCTGATTTACTTTTTGGTTTTCTATGTTATCAGGTATCGGAAAAAAGTTGTCTTTAAAAACCTGGCAAACTCTTTTCCGAACAAGGGAAAAACAGAGATTGCCCGGATTGCAAAGCAGTTTTATCATCATTTTTGTGATATTTTTCTGGAGAGCTTAAAATCGTTTTCGATGTCTGAAAAGGATGTCTGTAATCACTATAGATTCATTAATCCTGAGCTTGTCAATGCATTTTATGATCAGGGCAGGCATGTTATAATTATCGCAGGTCATTATAATAACTGGGAATGGGCTGGTATTGCTGCCGGATCACAGATGAAGCATATCCCGATTGGTTTTTATAAACCGCTCTCCAATAAAGAGATTGACAATTATTTACAGAAGACACGGGTGAAAGGAAGGTCCATTCTTGCATCTATCACTAAGACCTCTGAAACCTTTCAGGTTTTCCGGGATGAGCCGGTGGCCTTTTACATGATAGCTGATCAACGACCAGCGAGTGCAAGGCTTGCATACTGGATGAAATTTTTAAACCAGGATACCCCGGTTTTACATGGTCCTGAGAAATATGCACGCATCCACGATTATCCTGTATTTTATTCAAATGTTCAGAAAGTGAGAAGGGGATTTTATCAGTTAGAATTTATCCTGATCGAGGCAGACCCCGCGAATTCCAGGATTGGCGAAATCGCCATAAAATTTATGAATACTCTTGAGCAAAAGATTACGGAGCACCCCCAGTATTACCTCTGGACCCACAACAGGTGGAAATTCACAAGACCGCAAAAAAAACCAGGATAGTTTGTACCTGCTTAAAGTAACCCCCCATTCTGGTAGATAGCCATCTGGGCATCATAAAACTTATTGATGGCGACTTTCTTATTGTTTTGAATGTTGATCAGTTCGCCGTTTACAAAGTCCAAACGAATTGTATCGCCATTCTTTAATTCAACATGTGCAATTGTTTCCGGATCATATGTCAGGATAGGCAATGCTGCATTGATGGCATTACGCTCATAAATGGCGCCATACGATTCTGCTAGGATACACGAAATCCCGAGCGATAAGAAGCAATCCACAGCTTGCTGACGGGAACTTCCGGCGCCAAAGTTCTTATTTGTTACGATGATATCACCAGGTTTTGAATGTTTTGCAAAATCCTCAAAACCCTTCAGATTATCGAATGTATATTGCCCCATTTCCTTGATGTCAGTGATTGTCAGGTAACGGTTATGGAAGATCATATCGGTATCAATGTCGTCTTTTGGAATGATCCAGATGCGACCTTCAACTGTGCAAGGTTTTTTGGTCTTTGCTTTTTCTATGACAGATGTCTTGATTGTTCCTTTTTTCTCAAATTTCGCAGGTGAGGACGGGATCTTGTCAGGCATAGTGATATAACCTGCAATAGCAGAAGCTGCAACAATGGCCGGAGAAGCCAGATAGACAAAACCTTTTCCCTGCTTTCCTTCGAAATTCCTGTTTCCGGTGCTGATCGTGACTTCGCCAGGTCCGTTCTGTCCAATTTGTCCGGCTGCACAACCAGCACATCCTGCATTTGAAACCATTGCGCCGGCTTTCTTAAAGATGGCTATCAATCCTTCATTCATGGCCTGGTTCCAGATTGCATCCGTGGCTGGAACAATTTTAAGCACAACCCCAGGAGCAATTTTTTTCCCTTTTAATATCGAAGCGGCAACCCGCAAATCATCGAGTCTTCCATTGGTACAGCTCCCGATAAAACCTGAATCGATTTTAAGATTGGCAACGTCTTTCACTGGAACATCATCGTG
>CAIWTA010000252.1 GCA_903915465.1 uncultured Bacteroidales bacterium
AAACCTTATCCCCCGAATCTGGGCCCAACAGGAACCGAAAGCCGGTGATCTGTTCAGGGATTTCTTGGGAGATTGTAAGAACATTCTTTGAAAACTCGACTACCTCGGAGTGAAGCAACACCTCTTTGTTGCTGACAATCCTAACAACCCTTTGCTTGGAGTCCACATGAAAGCAGCAATTAAACCACTTTTCCAGACCGGATATGAATTCACTCACCTTCACCTTGGGAAGAAAACGGCAGTAATAAATCTGTTGAAGGCCGAATATTACTTCGCTCAGGTTTACCGAATGGTAGATCACCAGGCGGGAAAGCTCGATGCTGGAAGTAAAGAATTCATCTTGCAGCCGGTACCCGAAGTTTTCTGCAAGTTTATTCAGGACAAACTTCAGGTAAAGAAAAGGTATCAGGATCGTTCTGCTTTGTCCGTCCGTTGTGGTTTTATGAAGCCATCCATCCGGGAATATGTGATTGTAAGCCATTAGTTCAGGATTGGTAGCCACCGGATCAAAGAAGTCAAGGTTGGCGATCTCCGGCAACGAAAAATCCACTTCAGGATAAAAATGAGTTAACGACCAGTTGAAGTAATTTACAGCATCCTGATCAGTGGGAAAGGTTTTCATTCCCATATCAACCCGGTTTAAAATAAGGTCCTTCACCTCATAATTGAAGTTGCCCTTGTTGATGTAAAGGGTACCTTCAAATGTCTTATCTGATGCTGTCTTGATCTTTATCTGACCGGTATAAAGAACCATCCCGTTCCAGCGGATGCTTCCATCGTATGTTTCATAGATACTCTGGGTGGATGCAATTCTATTTTTCCATCCCAGGATTGCCATATTTCTTGCAGTGGATGGAACCTTAAACGGAAAGGAATAGTCACCAACATCATTAAAGAGTGGTGATTTAAGATTCAATAAAACCGAAAAATCATCGGACAAGTCAAGCGGTTGATCTGCAATCTGTATGGATAACATTTCTTTTTCTGGTTATTTGGAGACTTCCGCTTCGATTTGGTTGACTTTGTTTGTCGTTTCCCTTAAGTGGTCAAAGGAGATGAAAGCAGGGATTCCGTTTTCGATCAGGGAGTTCAGTTTATTAATGCTTGCCATAAATTCAGGATCAACGACTGCAGGAATACCGGATGGAGCCACTGATGGGGTTTCCATGTACCTGCCAACTGCACGTTGCGGCACCCTTGCAAAATTGATCGCATCGATAACCTGGGGGTAATTGACCATCAGGTTCTTTGTTGTTTTAGGATCAATGACGATCTCCTGGCCTGTTTCACTGATAAGTGTCGGTGTGGAATACAAACCTGTCTCAGGAGAATTGACCAGAGGAACATCCTTATAGAGTTTGTTATCCATCTGGCCTATTACTGAATAACGTCCTGTGGCAGCTTCCGGAACCTTCTGGCTCAGGATGTATCCGATCTGAATTGCCCCCAGGGCGGCGGTAATAATGCTCAAAACAATTCCCACTCCGGGACCGGCGCTCAGGGCAGTTGCAACGGCGGTAGCAACACTGATCAGCGCATTGAACAAGGCCACCTCCTTGTTCCGTACAGCCTGATCATGTTCCATCTTCTTTTTTTTCTTATCCAGGTCCTTATCCATTTTATCGACCTGCGAATCATATTGAGACTTAGAGATGAGCTTAGCATCAAGCTGGGCCTTTAAATTTGCCTTCTTCTTATTGTTTGCATCTTCGTCTTGCTTGAGCTGTTGGTTCTCTGCATCTGTCTGGATGGAGAAGATGGTAGAAAGGCCATCCACTGCTCCTTTTGCCAGGGAGATAGCATCATCGGCTATTTTTTTAGCGGTGTCTTTGGAAAGTTGAAGCTGTTTTGCAGCAACTTCTTCGGATATCTGCTTTTTGATTTCTGCAGTTCGCTGCTCATCACCCAGGTTTTCTTCCAGCAGTTTTTTGTACCTGGCATTAACCTCCAGCTGGATCTTCTCCTTTCCTTTCGCCAGGTCCTGATCACCTTTAAGTTTAAGGCTATTCAGGTCATCCTCAAACTTGGTATCACCTTGCCTCTTGGCATCTGTGGTTTCCTGCTTCTGAGCTGATTTTAAAGCATCAAGGTCTTTTTGAATTGCCTTAAGCGAAGCAGCTTTGTTTTTCTCAGCCTGAATGATCTTCTCAGAATTGCCTTCAGCAGCAGCAACTTCCTGCTTATATGAAAAATCTATCGCTCCGAGGATCTCTTTCCGAGCATCATCATACTTCTTGTTTACCTCATAGATTTGTCGGTTGGTAATGCTCATTCGTGCAACCCGTAGGTTCTCATGAATGTTTTTCACATCTTCAGCAAAAGCCCGCTCAGCCTGAAGCAATACCTGTTTGATCTGTGCATCCCGCTTAACTTCCAATGAAGAAACATTATCTTCGATCCCTTTCTTTTCCGCCGGCGACAATGCTTTTTCATTGTCCGATTTGAACTTTAGGGCCTTTCTGATCAGGGTATCATATTTATCTTCGACATTCCTGATCTCCTGCTGGGTCTGGGAAAGCTTATCTGCATAGTTCTTCCCTTCAATTTCCTTAAGGGAATCCATCAGGTTCTTGTACGATTCCTTTATCTTATCATTGGCCTTGCCCCGGCTATTCAATTCATCCGTTGCCTTTCGCATGTTGGTACGATCCAGGTTGGTTGCATCAGCTTCCCTTCCTCTTGAGATATAATCATTGAGCTGATCGATCGACATTTTATGCCAATTCAGATCCTCCTGGTAACTTGTCTTATGGTTCTCGACCATTCGCCTTTGCCGCTGCCGGTCTTCCATCTCCGTTTGAATGATCATCTGCAAAGTCTTATCCTTTGTCTGCACGGCAATTGAAAGGATCTGATCAGAAACGGAATCCAGGGTATTGGAAAGGTTCAGGGATGAATTGACGGCTTGTTCAGCAATCTTGATGGACTCTGCTGAAAACTCTTCCTGTCCGGCCTTCATTTCTTTTTTGAGGTTGCGGACATTATCACAGGCTGCAAGGAATGAAGCGCCTGTAACATTGATGTATTTGCGAACAAGCTGCTCCTTCTCATCCATAGTTGCCGCAGTCTCTATCGCTCTTGCTGCAGCAGCGTTGGATTCATAAAACAAGTCCATCGTTTCTACCAGGATCTTGTTTCTCTTCTGCTCGGAAGCCGACAATTTATCGCTGGCTTTCTGCTGCTTTTCTGCGATATCTTTCAGAGATTCCTCAGAGTTTGCAAGGCGAATCTTTTCCATGTACTGGTAGTTCACCTCCTGCAGATGCTTGGCAAGGAATTGGTTGGACACATCTTCATCCTTGATGTTTCCCAGGAACTCCGGGTATTTCTGACGTAGTTCATCGATCAACCGGTTCCGTTCGGCCTGACTGCTGTTAGTCGCCTGGATTTGGAATACCAGAGCATTGAGGCTATCCTGTTCTTCCTTTATTTTGGTGGACATTGGGATCTCGAAGAACTTCTTCATGGAATTCAAGGCCTGGGTAGCTCCCTGAACAAGTCCGTCGAACATTCCGTTCGTCCCTAAAAGCGCTTCTCCCACGGTACGCTGTAATGCTTTCCAGCTCTTTCCTAGAAGTATCAGCTGGCCTTCAGTGGTTTTCATCTCTTCTTCGGCCAGTCCTTTGTACTTTTTGGCAACGATAGATATGGCATCGCCATGATAAAGCTGTTCTTTGGAAAGATCCTTGAACTGACTGGAAAGTTTCTGCAAACCTTTGGAGAGCCTTCCTTCCATTGTACCGTCAAGATCTTCTACTGCCTTTCCCAAAGTCTGGCCGGTGACAATCGCCAGATCCTGGGCTGCCAGAATGGTCTTGTGGATCTGCTCCGGGGTCCTGCCCTGGACGACCAGAAACTTTTCAGCTTCTTCGATCTCCAGACGGGTGTATTTTGTAGAATCCGCACGTTCTTTTGCAAGACCGATAAGTTCCCGTTGGGTCGCTTTATTCCCTTCTAATACATCCAGCAGAAGTTTTTCTGCATCCCTCAGCTCAATGGCCTTCTGAATTCCACCTGAGATATAACTTGCAATAGCGGTCACAGAAAATGCAGCAGCCATGGCGCCACCCATCTTCAAAGCAGAAGCTTTCAGGGAATCAAACAGCCCACTCATCCCACCGGAATTCTTTTTCATTTCATCCCCCACTGCCCTTGTTTGGCTACGAATCTCAGCCAATCGGGTATTGAGGTCCTGGAGGCTCTTTGATTTATCGGCGAATTCCTGGGTATTGGTCTTGAGTCCTTTTAGTTCCGCATTCAAGGCCCTGGCTGATCCTTCAATCTCTTTAAGAGTAGCATTCGCCTGTTGACCATTCAAAATAACCGTGGCCCTGGCTTCTTCTGTCATCTTTGCCATGGCCCTACGTTATTGAGGAATCGTTAATATTTTCCGAGATTAATACCTGGGCCTTACGTCCATACTCTTTTTGCAGGATCTCGAAAAGACGGTGAGCTTCACCATAGAAAGTCCGGGAATACCATTTCTTGGGACTGCGAACCTGTCCAAGCATTTTATCAGCCAAAACCCTGCTGCCTCTGGAGACAGGGCGGTCTACGAGCTTGGTGCCTTTGCCTACTCCCATATCCAGGAACTTGCCATAGTAATTGAAGGCAAATTCTATCCGGTCCACATTTCCACCGGATGCGGCAATAACTTTGAATTTAAAGCTTCGGTAAAGATCTCCGGAAGAATTCTGGCCGATCTTCATTCGGCCCATATTCTTTCGCCAGAGTTGAATAGTGATTTTAGCCCAGGCTTCGGCTATTTGTCGTTCGGAAAGTTTTATTCGGAGGTTGCTTTGCATCGAGCAAAAGAAAGCTCATTGTGCATAGTAATAAAGGACAAATAAGATGATTCGTTGATGCAGGATCAATCCCATATAACACAATGATAAAACCAGCCTACATGTTTATATCTTTTATATATAATATATGTTTTAATTGTTTTATAGCATATATTTGATGATATTTATAATATATACAGATTAATGTGTAACATACATATTAATATTCAATCATTTGATATAGAAGAAATATCTGTCCATATTCAATATCTACAAATCCATCCCCCATAGAATTCACCTTGTAGAACAGTTTTATTGTTTCTCAAATACTGGTGTAAAACCAAACTTTTTCATAAAGGTTGAATTGCACTACTTTAATATTAGTATATATAAGTAAAAACTTAACTGAGTTAGTAAAATCTAGTATTATGGAAAGAAATTTATTAATTTTTTTGATAGCAATTTTCACCTCTTCCGGGTTTTGGGAGAAAATAAATGCTCAAATATCCCCTACTCTTGATCCAAATTATGTATCAATTCCTGTGAAAAGTGATGAATTTTCGGGTACAACATTAAATTCCAACTTGTGGAACCCATTTCCAGCACCGAATAATTGTATCGGGAGGGGTGCTTGGTGTGACCAGAATAACGTTAATGTTGATAATGGTTATCTCAGATTAAAACTAACAGCTCCAGATCCAAATTATTATCCCAATTTATGGCGTATGGGGCAAATGACAAGTAAAAACCCAGATTATTCATACGGCTATTTTGAAATATCTGCAAAGTTAGTTGATCCTGGATACTTTAATCCTTCAGGTCAACCCATTCTTACTGGAATATGGCCATCATTTTGGTTATATGTAATTAAACTAAATAATTGTTTTTGTTATCATGATGAAATAGATGTTGTTGACAACCTATTTGGAGCCGATATGCCTCCAGGAGTCACCGCAAGCGATGATACAAAATATTTGAATGGTGGAACTAGCATGGATTATCCAAGGCCATGTGATCCTAATAACACCAACTGTACTTTTCTGAATGGTGGTTATTCCTTTGTAAACAATAACCCTCTTTTCGAAGAAGAACACAGATATGGTGTTGAATGGTTATCTAATAATATCTATTATTATCTTGATGGAAATTTGGTTGGAAGAGATGTTATCTCTATTCCACAAGATCCCATGTATGTAGTCATGGGAATGCAATTTGATAGAAATTATTTTGACACTTCCATTCCGTTGCCTCAAGAATACGAGATCAATTATTTCAGATATTATCAATTGATTAAGGATTATTGTGACATAGATGAGTTCATCCATAATAATGAACAACTCCAGAGTTTCGCATCTGCCCCTGGAGTTAGAAAAAGTATTACAATTAGCAGCTTGAGTTCTCTTTATAATCCAATTTACCTTAACCCTGGAGATATAATGACATTCAGAGCTACTGAAAATATTTTAATAAATGGTGATTTTTACGTCCCATTAGGGGCCGAGTTGAATGTAATTCCTACTCCATGTAACTAAATTATATTTATTAATAATAGAAATCAAAACCCATGAAAACACAAAGCAAAATATCAATTCTCGTGAGTCTTTTATTATTCGCTACGAGTGCAATAGCTCAGATCAAAGTGACTTCTTCCGGGAATGTTGGGATTGGAACAACTGTTCCTTTAAAGAAATTCCATGTTTCTGGTGGAGATGCAATCTTTCAATGTGGGCCAAATAAAAATCTTGAAATTGAAAATTGGAATTTGACAGGAGATGGATGTATCACTATTAATGCTCATAATGATCCAAATACACTACATATTCCTTTAACTTTTGCCGCAAGCAAATTTTATTTTCATACTGGAATAGTTGGAATCGGAAGAAATCCATTCTTTAAACTTGATGTTGATGGTGACCTAAGGGTTAATTCTATCATCTTTCCAACAAATGAAAAGTTTATGAAAATAATTAATCCAATTACGTACGAGTTTGAAAAACTCCGGTTCTTGAAAGGCGTAGCCTATAATTTTGTAAATGAAGAAAAATCAGCGGATACTTCTCTCATTAAGGATGGAACTAAAAATCAAGCTGGCGTTTTTGAGAAATCAAAAGACAGAAGTATAAACTTTCATTACGGGTTTATTGCAGAAGAATTCAAAGAACTCTATCCAGAATTAGTATACGAAGATAAGGATGGGGTTCTTGGAATTGATTATGTTTCTCTTATTGCTCTAATAAATGAAGAATTAAAATATAACAAAGAAAAGATTGAAAAGTTAAGCCAAGAGATGGATTCACTAAAAACCTCCAATATTATAACTTCACTATTTCCCAATAAGGATAAATCTCGAGGAGAATTGTACCAAAATACACCAAACCCATTCAATAAAAGTACTGTGATTAAATTTCGATTAGCAGAGAATACACTTTCTGCTGAGATATATTTGTATAATCTTCAAGGGAAGCAGATACGAAGCTATCGCATCAATAATGCTAATGACCCAATTATTGTTAATGCTTCGGAATTGGGGCCGGGTATATATTTATATTCACTAATAGGAGATGGGGTCCTTATCGATACGAAAACAATGATATTAACAAGGTAAAGATTATTTGAATTTGTACTTTAATACAAATGCCTTCAATTTATATTAGATAAACTTATTCTCACTTGGATGCAAATTGAAAAGGTTTGCATCCTTTTTTTTTCCTAATTTTCAATTGTTGGTCCAAAATTAAATTCTCAAAAGAATGTGAATGATAGATAAGAACAAACTATCTATCGAAATAATATATATTGTACTCCTGAAGGTTAGATAACACAATCAATTTTAGTTCAAATAAATCTCTATCAGTGAATTAGATCACCTTGAAAATCAATGTTCTTGAGATTTAAAGAATTCTATGCCAGGTATTTTCTTTGAAATCCATTTCCCAATGAATTAAAAAATGTGAGCAATAAAGAATTGTTACTTGATTTTGGAGATAAGAATCGTATCTTGAAAATCAAAAGATGTAATTCGATCTCTTCCGCACCAAAATCCATACAAAATTTTATCTGGGTTTAAACCATTTTTTGGTAAATATTTATTCAAAATATATTCTTCTTCATATGCGACATTCGCCTCCTTAACTCTATGATTATATGTACTATACTCGCCATGATTAAAGATAAAGTTAAGACCATCATGTGAGGCCATTGAAATTTTACTTTCAATATTTAGCAGAAAAAATGTTGCATAACATATTCCATCCTTCTTTAAAACCCTATGAATCTCACTTAGATAATTATCCATGTCCTCTACAAGCATATGTGTAAATAATGAGGTCGCAATTACAAAATCAAATTCATCATCAGGATATGGAAATTTCAAATCTTTAGCAATTTCTTTGGATTTTGAATTATATAGAGAATTTTTTAAATTGATATGAGTAAAATTAAAATTAGAAAAATTTGATTTTATGTGTCTATTACACCATGTTATCCCAGATTTTACAATATCAAAACCTTCATATGATCCCTCTAACGATAGAAATGTTGTAAGGGGGATCGCTATACGACCAATCCCACAACCAATATCTAAAACTCTATATGAAGGTTGAATCAAATTCAAATTTTTAAATCGTTGGAGATACATACTTCCTATTTTCCTGAAATTTCCGCCGCCGACGAAAATCATTCCATTTGGAGGAATTATTGAATGTCTATTTTTGAATATTAAGGAAAGGATATCCTTTGGAAAATAGTAAATCCTCCTTGCAAGCAAACGAATTTCAGGATTTAGAAAGTAATAAATTTTCCGTAAATTCATGTTTGTGTTTTTTTGAATGGATTATTATATCAGTTATTTACCAAAAATCTAAAATGAAGTTTTCAATTCACCACTATTAGAAATCCCAAACTATCATAGTCCAAGACATTAAAATGATTGTATATTCCTATGTTTGATTTTAAATTTTGACTTCAATTTACAAAAAATTTTTATGATAATACAACACTAGCGTTGCGTTATAGTTATAACAATTTCAATTGATTACAATATTGTTCTTTGACATCTTGAATATTTTCGTTTAGAAAGAGCTGTTTTAGTGTTGTTTTGTCAAAAGCGGAAAGGCTTATCATCTGTAGGATTTCGTATAATGTATGTGGTAGTTTGAGTTGTTTTTTTGCAATGATGACCAAGACATATGTCGAGATTGCTATCCAAACCTGCGTTCTGACTGCATTTTCACTATGCCCCCAGAAAGTTAGTATTTTGAGGTGCTGTTTTATCCATTTGAAGAATATCTCGATTCCCCAGCGATACTTGTATAATGCGGCGATTGTCAATGCTGATATTTTGAAATTATCCGAAAGAAAAATTAATGTGTTGCCAGTTTCTTCATCAAAATATCGAATTCTTCGCAATGCATCTGGATATTTATTTGCTGTTAAACCGCCCGTCATTTCAATGGTTTGGTCACAAATAACGCCTTTTTCTTTTGTTGATCTGCGCTCTATAACACGATATCTCATATTGTCCTTTGCTGTGATGATAAAAGTGACTCGGTCTTTTGAAAGTCGCCACAGTCTTGCAAAATCAATATATCCCTTGTCCATTACTAGGTAACTTCCTGCTGGGAATGAAAAGTAATCAAGCGTATTAACCTCGTGTAATGAGCCATCACTGATCAAAATGTATTCTGGTATAGCTGTCTTCAAATCAAGTACTGTGTGTAGTTTTATGGCTGCTTTCGTTTTGCGAAACTTGGCCCACCAAAAGACATCCAGGCACAGGTCAATAACAGTAGCATCAAGAGCATATACCTTCCCTTTAAGTTTTATATCCAATAGATTATCATCTTGGCATAAAACCCGTGCTTGCTCGATAAGTTTAAGCGCAAAATCTCGAAAGATACGCCAGTCACGGTTTTCGTTCGCTCTTGATAAGGTAGATTTATCAAATGGTCTGCCAATGCCAAGATGATAAAGTTTATCCTTTTGAAGTTTCAAACAAAGTGCTGTATCTGAAAGGCTCTCTCGATGGGTAAGTTGACCAAATGCCATACACAGAAACTGTTTCCAGCAAGTGAGTCCTTTATTGTTATAGTCACCATTATACCGTTTTACACAACACTTGAAACTATGAAAGGAAGCAAACTCCATCAATTGTGTAAAAACCATCTTTCCCTTGTTCATCCTGCTTTTTATCGGCAAAGGACGGGAAAACCGATTTCAAATCGTTGCTTGATAAAAAACTCAGCAAACGAAGATATATCAAGACTTTCAAAGAACTTTTAATAATTTATACGCAACGCTACTGATAATACAATACTTACCGATGATTGACTGAAAAGAAAATAATTTTCTTAACAATGCCACCCCAGAAAACTAAAAATCTATTAAACAATTTAATGTTCTAACTCCAAAAAACAGAAATACACATTCCATATTACTGATCATAAGAGCATCTGTTTAATTCAATTTGAGGGCTTTTTATTAATATGATATTTGGACAATGATCAAATATATAAAATATTTTGTCTTTGTTCGTTAAAAAAAATATTTGCATAAATTACTGTAAAGACCAATGTGCGTTAACATATTCAAGATCAATAATATCCTCGAGTTTGAATGCATAAAGGATTCCGAAATCATTATCAAACACCGGCCCCAGCATCTCATAACTCACTGAATTGATATTGAACCCGGGAATGGCTTTCGGAGCAGACGGTTCGCATTTCCGGCAGTCATAAAGCATCCGGGCAAATATATCGGTTCCTATCTGCTTCATTTTTGAAATGAGCTGCATTTCTCCGGAAAAGTCATCTATCTGATCCAGGTGGCCGATGATCAGGAACCCTCCCTTGATTAAGTCCAGGATGTTATCCAGGTTTGAAGCCTCAAAGTTTCCGGAAAGGCTGGTCAGGATCAGGGCGGGATATTTGATGTTTGACCGCAAAGCATCGAGCGGCTCATTGATATCCATCATGTAGAAATCATTGATCTTCTTGTGCTCCCTGGCAAGGGTGCGGAAATACTCGACGTAGCTGTTAATGTCGGTCATAGGATTCGATCTTACTCATATATTCGTGGTACTCTTTAGCTTTCTTATTTAACCCGATCAGCACATTGTAAAGGTTTGAATTCATTACGGTTTCAAGGCTTTTATCATCGGTCTTGCCATCGGCAAGTGAGATGATCAGTGATGCCCAGCCATTATCTTCGCTGCCGGCATCTACTTTTTGCTGATAAACGTAAGGATATAA
>CAIWTA010000253.1 GCA_903915465.1 uncultured Bacteroidales bacterium
AAAGCAAAACCATGGCCTGTTCCGGATAAGAATAAGGCCATGAAACCAGCTATTAAACTGAATGATGCGGCTGTAATTGCAAATGGCAAAGATCTATGGGCAAAACATTGCAAATCATGTCATGGTGCAAAAGGACTGGGTGACGGACCTAAAGGCGCTTCGCTGAAAACAAATCCGGGTGATTTCACTTCTGCAGCATTCCAGGGTCAGACCGATGGCGAGATTTATTACAAAACTGCCTTCGGCCGTGACGAAATGCCGTCCTATGAGAAAAAAATACCAGACGTTAATGACCATTGGGCACTTGTTGCCTATATGCGCTCTTTAAAGAAATAATCCGTTAGTTTCTTGCAAATTGGGTGTTTATGAGTCAATTATAAGCACCCATTTTGCTTTTATTTTGCATCATAATACATTTTAGCTATAATTTTGCAGATGGCGAAATTCAGTAGATTCAGAATTGCCTGGGTTACTCTGCTACTTTTTGCTTTTTCATTCGGTTTTTTTTTACTGGTAGCAGCAACTAATACTACTCCGGTCGACACCAGTGTTAATGCGGAAAAGGGCCAGGAAAACAGCACCTTTTCAAAGCATAAAAACTCTGCTGAAAATGAAAAGTGTTTGCAGTGCCATGGCCAATCAAAATATTCTTATTTCAACAAAGAATCCAAGAGAAAAATTATAAAAAAAATGTACGCCGAGCTGATTATGAATCGCTCGGTTTTCTACGAATCCAATCATAGGGAATTCAAATGTATTGACTGTCATTCAGAAGAGTATCTGGGTTTTCCCCATGCGGGGAACCTGCGCATGGAATCACAGCCCAACTGCCTCGACTGTCATGGGGAAGATGAAAAATATGCAAAATACCATTTTGAAAATATTGAAAAAGAGTTTCAGTCAAGTGTTCATTCTGAGAAGCATAGTGATGATTTTACCTGCTGGATGTGCCATAATGCGCATACATACTTGATCACAGCGCGTACCAGCGAAAATATTAAGCAGACCATCTCTTATGATAATGCCATTTGTATGAATTGCCATAGCGATTTCAGCAAATACCAATTGTTAACGAATAGGCAAACGCCTAATCTAATAAAAAAACACGATTGGTTGCCAAATCAAAAGCTTCATTTTCAGGCTGTTCGATGTATTGAGTGCCATACTAAAAAAATTAATGACAGCACGTTGGTAGGCCACAATATACTTCCTAAGAAGGAGGCAGTGAAACGATGTGAAGAATGCCACTCCACAAATTCTGTATTAATGGCATCACTATATCGTTATAAGATAAAGGAAATTCGCAGCACACAAGGATTTTTCCAGGGAATATTGGTAAATGATTCGTCTGTAATAGGAGCAAACAGAAATTTCTTCCTGAATATTGTTAGCGTAATTATTGCTTCAATTGTCATTATTGGGCTTTTTATTCATGCGCTCTTTAGAGTAATTAAAAAGTAAGTAAAATGGCTGAAGAAAGGATTTATTTCTATCCTGTTTTTATTCGTCTTTGGCACCTGATCAATGCCATCCTTTGTCTCATATTGATGATTACAGGAATAAGTATGCAATTTTCCAATCCGAAATACCCTCTGATCCGCTTTGATATTGCTGTTTCTATTCATAATATTGTTGGGATCCTTTTATCGCTGGATTATTTTCTTTTCATCATTGGAAATCTTATTTCCGGCAATGGCCGATATTATAAATTCCCTCTTCGTGGTTTGTTTACGAATCTGAAATTACAATTAACCTATTATACCAAGGGAGTCTTTCAGAAAGAAAAGGCGCCTTTCCTGATCAATAAAGAAAGAAAATTTAATCCTTTGCAGCAATTCACTTACCTGTTGGTTATGTATTACGTTATTCCTGTAATTATCATTACCGGGATCGCCATGATGTACCCGGAAATCTTTATTCCGGCTACGCTCCTCGGCATCAGTGCGCTGCATCTTACAGATCTGATTCATATCTTTTCAGGTTTCGTAATCTCCCTTTTTATGTTTATTCATATTTATTTCTGTACGATTGGAAAAACGCCAATCAGTTCATTTAAAAGCATTGTTAACGGCTACCATGAAGTACATGAGTAATTTATTTTCGGGTTTTTCCAATAATATTCTTCAAAAAATAGCTCATTGTGAAAGAAGAAAACCAAAAAGAAAATAGAAAAAGTTCACGGCGTCAATTTCTTAAAAAGGGATTGATTGCAGGGGCAGGAGTCGTTGCTGGTGGAAGCCTGATTGGCGCAATTGTCAATAAAAACAAACCTGATTCCGGAGAAAAGGTAACGGCTTTAACAACCACAGGAGAACTTATTGAAGTTGATAAAGCGCAGATCCGCTCACCACGTGTCTCCATTTCAGAATCTCACAATGGCATTCCTGGAAGGAAGTTTGTTATGGTTATCGACCTGGCCAAGTGTAAGAATGCACGTAAATGCGTTGATAGTTGCCAGAAAGGGCATCACCTCCCGAAAGATCAGGAATTTATGAAGGTGTATTTTTTACAGGACTCGGATAAATCTGCCCCCTACTGGTTCCCTAAACCTTGTTTCCATTGCGACAATCCACTCTGCGTCAGTGTTTGCCCTGTCGGTGCCACATTTAAAAGAAGTGATGGGATTGTTTTAATTGATACAGAAAGATGCATTGGTTGTAAATTTTGTATGACAGGATGCCCATATTCTACCCGGGTTTTTGCGTGGAAAGAGTATCCTGAATTTAAAGAAGATAAGGAGCAATATTCTCCAGAAGCAAGCAGTCCGGGAAAAGAAGGAACTGTCGCAAAATGTGATTTCTGTCCGGATCTGGTTCGGATTGGGAAATTACCTTATTGCGCACAGAATTGCCCGATGGGAGTCATTTACTTTGGAGATATTGACGAAGATACCGTGACAAACGGAAATGAAACTCTTAAATTTAGTGAGTTGATCCGTGATAGAGCAGGATATCGTTATCTTGAAGTTCTTGGAACTCGTCCAAGTGTTTATTACCTTCCCCCTGTTGAAAGACAATTTCCTGTTGATAGTGGATTTAATGGTTTGGAAGAAAGTATAAAAGCCAGGTACAAAAATACACCCTACGGTAAAAATCATAAACTTTAAAGATGGAACAGTCAGCGTCAAAGGAAGCTCTTCTGCAAAAGTTTGCCCCCCAAATCGAAAAAACAAGTTTTTTAGCTTCTATCTGGATAATTTTTCTCTTATGTATAATAGGTGTAGGGGTTTATGCCTTCATTTGCCAGGTCACCCAAGGCCATATTGTTACAGGGATGAGAGACAATGTTGTATGGGGCATTTACATCGTCAATTTTATCTTTTTTATGGGCATGAGTTATGCAGGGGCAATTATTTCCGGGGCATTACATCTATTCCGAACGGAGTGGAGAAAACCTATTATCAGGATGGCCGAGTACCTTGCTATTATTTCTCTTTTAATTGGACCCGGCTACATTCTGCTTTGTATTGGCCGATTGGATCGGCTTTATTATCTTGCCCTCTTTGGAAGGATACAATCTCCCATCACGTGGGATGTTATTGCAATCTCAACTGATATTTTTGGCTGTCTGATCTTTCTTTACCTTTCTATTTTAAGGGATATTGCTAACCTTCGGGATTTCAAAGAACTTAAGGTGCCGCAATGGAGGAAAAAATTGTATTCCTTTCTTTCACTTGGGTATACAGGTACACCAGAACAAGAAAAACGCCTCCGCAGAGCAACTGACATCATGGCTGCAATGGTAATTGCAATAGCTATAATTGTCTATTCAGTCTTAGCCTGGATTTTCAGTGTTACATTACAACCTGGTTGGCACAGTACCATTTTCGGTCCGTATTTTGTGATTGCTGCGGTCTATTCCGGCACTGGAGTCCTTATCCTTACAATGTATGTTTTCCGGAAAGCTTATCACCTCGAACATTTTGTTACAAGGAAGCATTTTGTTGCTATGGGAGTAGTTATGGTGGTTCTGGCAGCACTGTTTGGCTATTTTACTTTCAGTGACTATCTGACAAAATGGTATGGTTCAGAAAAAAATGATGAAAGTCTGATCAAAATTCTGTTTTCCCAGTATTACTGGTCCTTCATTTTTTCCAACTATATTGGAGTTCTTGTCCCATTGCTCGTGGTTGGTATTCCTAAGTTGCGGACGATCCCCAATATAACTTTTTCTGCTTTGATCGTCGTGGTGGCGTTATGGTTCAACCGTTACCTTATTGTTATTCCCACGCTTGAATCTCCTTACTTACCTATTCAGGATTCGCGTCCTGAATATTTGCTTTATTCAGGAACCTGGGTAGAATATGCCTTAATGGCAGCGGGGGTAGCTTTATTTTGCTTATTATTTACATTGGCATCAAAGTTTGTTCCTGTGATAAATGTTTCTGAAATGTCAGATGCACCAAGAGATCAAAGAGAAGAAGGGCTTTTTAATACTGAGGAATCATTATTGTAAACAATCTAATTCTTATGAAAACTATTAAAAGTCCAATTTTTATCATCCTTTTAACAGTTCTGCTTACTAATATTACAATCCTCGATGCGCAGGAGAAAAAGGATACCGTTACGTCAATTGTCCCAACAATTTCTTTTTCATACCTGAATTTGTCAAATGATTCTATCGTTCTTACTGCCAACCTCTTTGTTAAGAAGGATCAGGGAGTTTTTGCCATCCAAAATGCCGTGATCGAATTCATTGCTAAGGGAGGAAATGAAAGTAAGAAAATAGGGCAGGCGATTACAGACGATGAAGGAAATGCCATAATTAAGGTTTACGCAAAAACCGGGTTGCCACTTGATAAAGAGGGGAAATCGATTTTTACAGCCAAATTCTCCACGAAAGGAAAATATCTATCTGCTTCTGAAAGCATTTCTGCCAAGCAGGCTAAACTTAGCGTAAATTTCTCCAAAGTCGATTCAGTCCGGTACATTTTGGTGACAGCTACTCAGGTTGACAGCAAAGGAATGATTAAACCTATTGGGAAGATACCAGTGACTATAAATGTTCCCAGATTATTCACACCATTAAAAATTGGGGAGATTACCCTTGAAGAGGATGGAACAGGGAAGTTTGAATATCCCGGGAATATTGTTGGTGATTCCGTTGGAAATATTATTGTAATTGCAAAAATTGAAGAAAATGATCTTTTCGGGAATGTTCAGGGGCAATCGTCAATCTCTTGGGGGATTCCTAAACAATATTACCTTGCGGAAATGCCGACCCGGGAATTGTGGACGCCTATTGCCCCACTGTGGATGATCGTGACTCTTATTACAATGCTTACCGGAGTGTGGGCACATTATATCTATGCCATCATTCAATTGGTTTTTATCAAACGTAGCAGCAGACCCAAAAAACTTTAGTTTTTCCGCGTGAAAAACAAACAGATTCCGGTGAGGGCAAGAATTGCATTGGCTGCAGGAAACCTGCGCGAAGCCTATGCTCTAATGAACGAACATTATTCAATTTATGGTATTGTCATTCAAGGGCAGAAAGTTGGCAGAGTTCTGGGATTTCCAACTGCCAACCTGAAATTAAAAGATCGCCCTCCACTATTATTGGCAAATGGAGTTTACGCCGTTAAGGTTTTTCTGGATAACCACATTTACAGTGGTATGGTCAACATTGGTGTCAAACCTACCTTTGATCAAAATTTATTAACTATTGAAGTCAATTTGTTTGAATTCTCAGAGGATATTTACGGGAAAATTTTACAAGTATTTTTTATAGACCGGATACGAGATGAAAATAAATTTTCCGGCCTTGAAGAGCTTAAAAAGCAAATCACCCTTGATAAACTTAAAGCTGAGGAGTTTTTAGTAGCTTGGAACGAATTTGATACCAACCCCATATAACTCCTTTACTTCCAATCGGGGAACCAGATTTTCAACTTCAATTTTTAAAACGCCTTTCTTAGAAAAAATGATTCCTCTTTTTATTGCAATAGTCGCCTCACAAGAATCCTGATTACAGACGCCTGAAAATCCTCCGAATTTTTTCTTTATCAAAAAATTGTACTGGTTGATCCTCTCTTCTCCTGATGGAGTGTTCATAATTATTCCAAAATCAAGATTGTCAAATTCGTACCCTGTTGAGTGTCTTGCAAAGAGAAAAATGTCGTACGGCTTATTTATTTCTTCAACGGAAACATTAAACAACAATTTGTCGTACCTGTACCAAGAATGGTTTGCAAATTGATGATATACAATGACTTCTTTCTTTTTGATCGTGCAAGATCCAAGAAAAAGAATTAAAAATATTGAAACAAAACCAATTCTTTTCATGCGTAGATAATTATTAACTCAAGTTTCGGGGTTAAAGAGTAAATGTAATTGCTTTTCTGCTTTAAACAAGCTGATATTCTTCTTCTCACTATTTCCTTTTAAGTCATGTCAAATTCTGCATTTATAATTGAGCCCACTCCGAAAAGTATTATATCTTGGACTAAAGTCCAGTAACGTATTGTTTATCAACAAGGGACTGACTAAAAAGTTGTTTTTATTTTCTCGCTGAGGCTCGCTGATGAATCGCAGAGTTTCGCAGAATATTGATAATATGAATTTTAACTCTGCGAAACTTAGCGT
>CAIWTA010000254.1 GCA_903915465.1 uncultured Bacteroidales bacterium
GGATACCTCAACTTCATTATCCCGATTGGAATTGGCTGCAACCTTTTTTATACTGTTCCCGGACCGAAGATGCTCTGGCAATTCGGCGAACTGGGGTACGACTATTCCATTAATTACCCTACAGGCACATCCGATTCGAGGCTTGCGCCCAAACCTATCCGGTGGGATTACCTCGGCGAATGGCGGAGATGGTACACGAAGAATATCGTTGCAGCACTCATCGATCTTAAAAAAACACAACCTGTATTCGCTACAACCGATTATTCCATCGACCTGACGGCTGCCGTCAAACGGATCTGGCTGCACCATACAACCATGGATGCCACTGTTTTAGGTAACTTCGATGTGATTGACCAAAATGTTGTGCCGGGTTTCACCAGAACCGGCATGTGGTATGAATTTTTTACAGGCGATTCGCTGAATGTGGCAGATGCTGCTGCATCCCTGGCATTTAAAGCCGGCGAATACAGGATATATACCACGGTCAGGCTGCCGAAACCTTTATTCACCGGTCTTGATGAAAATATGTTGCCCAAAATGCTGAATGGAAGTCATGTCAAAGTCTATCCGAACCCTTCAGACGGATTATTCAATTTCATCGTCAATTTACCTCAGCCATCATCAATAGAGGTTGCGGTTTATAACATGTTTGGCAATCTTGTTTATCGATTGATTCCGAAACATCTCAGTCAGGGAATAAATACTTTTATCGTGAATCTTCTGGAATCGAATGAGAAGAAACCCCGGTCCGGTATTTATTTATTCCGATTGGATGCCGGCATTATTCATGAAAGCGGAAAGCTGATTGTGAAATAGCCGGAATCCTTTATCATTGAACCGAAACCTTAACGATAATCTCAGTTATTCATCTATTGGAGAATGTGTTGAAGAACTATTTCTGAGAACATTCCACTGAAATAAATAGGTTCGTTCAAAATTGGCCATCCATTTGTCATGCCCGGTATAGGCCTCCAATAATACAGAAGGCTCTTTTTCAGTCATTTTAATAAAATCGGAATTAGCCATTTCTTTCCCAATAAAACGCTGTATTTCTTTCACATCAAATGCTTTCCCATCTTGCAGACGATAGAGTTTCAAGTATTCCAGTGCTTTCTGATATTCTGTCTTCCCCGTAAAAAGTTTAACTGCTTCAATAGTAAGGCGGAGATTGGATTTTTCCTTCACATAATCAAAGAAATTTTTACAAGCAATTCCGAACCGTGCGATTGCATGTTTTGAAAAAAACGATTCGGTTTCCATATATTTTGCAACCGCTTCTTTATATTGATTCACAGAAATCCGGTTTTCAATTTCAGCCATAGATTGCTGAAATAAAATTGCCTCTTCATATTTTTTCAAAGTATCCCTGATAAAACCATTTGCCAAATGACAACTTTTTGCATCTTCATCTACATAAAGGGCAGAATCCCAAAGTATTTTTGACAGCAGGAAATTTTTCTGTTCCAAATAATACCGTCCCCGCAATTCATAAATCTCAATTGCTTCCTTTGCATTCAGGCATACTTTCTCTTTGATCCTTATCCTGTACTTTTCTATGGCTTTCGACAATTCATAGTCAGTAGCAAATTCCACTGATGACTGCAGTGCCGCGATTGAATCTGCAAAAGTTTCTGCATCCTGAAGTTGGTTCAACCAGATTTTTTTCTCTGAAACCATCAAAAGATACTGAAGGTGGTGAGAATAAACCAGGTGCCATAAAGTCTCGAACATTGTATCCGCGGCTAGGTGATATTTCTGAAGGATTTCCTTTGCTTTATTCATTTCCGTATAGGCCAGCAAATATTCTTTTACCTGAAAATGATTACTGACGCTGGCCAGCAACTGCATGTATCTTATTTTATCGAATTCCGGTGACATCGAGTCAATTCTTGCTTTCAACCCGGAATCAACTTCCATCTTTGTTACATAAAAATTTACGAGATCGAAAAGGATTAGTGCACTATCCGCGTCACCTTTGAGTCTGTTTTTTTCTGCGTTTAACAGCATATCGTTGATTAGTCCGGCATAAACCCGCTCTTTTTTCCTTTTTATATCAGGAAGGATCAGGACTATAGAGGAACTGTCGTAACTGGCTTCAAAGTACCTGAAGCAATCCAGTGATTCCTGAAATTTCTTCTCTGCCGCTAACGAATCACATTCTGCGATTTGTTCCTGAACCAGTTCCAGGAATACTGTTCTATAAAGTGAATCGGGTAGTTGCAATAAAAAATTTACCTGGCGGTAAGCCAGTGCTTTTGCAAGATAGGCTTCTGCCATCTCAAATTTCCTGTTCCTAATTGAACTTTCTGCGACACCAAGATAAGAAGTATAAATGCCAATTGCGGCTATAAAACGGGCAGAATTATCAAATCTTTCTTTTTCCGGAAAAGGATTATATTCAGAGAATCGTCTTGCATTTTCAATCAATTCAATCGCTTCCGCATAATGATTTTCCTTCATCAGCGCTTCAATTTTCGCGTGATATGCCTTGGAAATCTTATGAAAAAAACGAAACATCGAAGTGTCTTCATAAACATCGGGGGAAATTTTCCTGAGTAACTTTTTCAGGATAAAAAGGTCATCCCCAAAAGCATTCAAGGAATAATAATTATCAAGATATTCATGGTAAACATTGCCATTCCTTTCGTTCACCAACAATGTCCATTCAACATACCGCATCATTCCGGAAATAAAAAGTGCAATAACCGAATCGACGGATATTGCAGGATGAATGGATTCAGCCTTCTCAAGACGTTCTTCAAAAGTCATGGTTATGCTTTTTGAAAACTTGAAAAGTTCCCTGAATTTGCGTCTGAATTCTTTCGGGTCATAAACAGGAAGGTTGAGATCATTCTGGAATTTTTTCTGCCCGATAATCTCAACTGCTTTATTTATCTCTTCAATAAAAATAAAATATTCCGCGTAGAGGTCTTCTTTCTGCAAATCCATTGAATTTGCCAGGACCAGCAATGAATCCAGGATCGCACAGGAAGCATAATAATCATGAATCAGGTTCAATCTTTCATGAAAACGATTCAGCGCATTTTCATCATAATACAGGAACACGGAGGATAAATGAATTGAATCCTTTTGCAAATCCAGATAAGGAAAATCATATTGCTGAAAAACGGTGTCTGTCCAGGTTACCGGATAGTTATCCCGCGTAAATTCACGATAACCGGAGCTATCAGTTTTGCTCGATACAAAGAATTCAAAATCAGCTCTGTCAGGCATCAAAACATCTGACACATCAAAACCACGAAAGAGGTGATCACCGTGGACAGAAGAATTAAAACAAGCCAGTTTTATCTTACAACTCCTGTTAACGTTGGATTCAAGCACAATCTGCAAATCAAAATTCACGTTCAGTCTGGTTGATCTGAGATTTTTGATTGCATCATTGGCCAGTTCCTTCAGGATCTCATTGGAGTTGTAATTTCGTGAAGTTCCATCGAAAACATAATTAATCAACATGTTCCTGTGTAAATTAATGACCAGTGTGGTATCGCTTCCCGTTACAGGGATACAATAACAAAGAAGAAGAAGAACCAGCAAGGCACAATGAATTCCAAATTTGCTCATGGGAGACGAAACCTGATAGGAAAGTCAAAATTAACGATTTGAAGCACGCAAAACCCATGGATCAGTCAGAAAATATCCCAACGCCTCAAAAAAACATTGCTCATAAACAAATATTTTTTTCAAATACTTATATTTTTTCTAAATTGCGGTACCTATTTAAAAATCCATTATTATGACATACAAGTACACGAAACTTATTTTCCCTGCATTGGTCTTTCTGACTATATGTTTATGGTCAATCACCGGATGTAAATCTGGAAACAAGAAGGAAGCGGAACTCCCTGCGTTCAAAGTTATGGAACTCAAAGGAACCAGGGTTCCGGTCTACCTTGAGATGGTGGGTCAGGCCATTGGTATCCCGACTGTAGAAATCCGTGCCCGGGTCGCCGGGTATCTCAAAGCATGGTCATTTCAGGAAGGAACCATGGTTCAGAAAGGTCAGCCGCTTTTTACGATCGAACAGGATGAATATATCAACGACGTGAAATTCTCTGAAGCTGATCTCGAAAATAAGATCGCTTCATGGGAAAAAGCGAAATTAGATGTAGCCAGGCTGAAACCGTTATTGTCGACAAATGCCATCAGCCAGAATGATTATGATAAAGCTGTCACAACCGAACAGCAGGACCGGGCCATGGTAGCCAGCTCAAGGGCCAGCCTGGAACAATCCAAGCTGAACCTTTCATATACCTCCATGACCTCTCCGATCGCAGGTTATATCGGTGACTGTAAGGTTCGCCCCGGCAACCTGGTCGGAAAGGGAGAAAGCACACTGCTCTCTACGGTTTCTTCGATGGATCCCATCTACATGAACTTCCAGATGAATGAAAATGATTACCTCAAGATCATGCGTTACTGGGAATCTCATAAAGATGATATCAAAAACAGCAAAGATGTCTTTAAAGTCTTCCTGAACCTCTCAGATAATCTGCCATTCAACCAGGTGGGAAAGATCGATTTCATCGATAGGGAAATCAATGCTCAAACCGGGGCTATTGCACTCAGGGCCGTTTTTCCTAATCCCGATGGACTTATCAAGCCGGGAAACTTTGCCACAGTCAACCTGATCCTTTTTGAAGATGCCAATGGCCTGGTAATACCACAGGGAGCAACCACCCAGATCCAGGGGAAAAATTTCGCATTCGTTGTCAATAAGGAAAATGTCGTCAACCGGGTCCCTATCTTGCTTGGCCGCGGAGTAGGAAGTAACTACATCGTGAACCGCGGTTTGAAGATTGGTGACCGCATCATGCTCGAAGGATTCCAGAAATTCCAGGAAGGAATGAAAATTTCTCCCATGATGGTTCCCGATTCACTCACCGTTCCACTCGCATCCATGTCCGGAAATTGACTTTTGACTTTTGACTTTTGACTTTCGACTTTTGACTTTCAGCCTTTAACCTTAATTAACGAAATATGCTTCAAACCTTTATAACCCGTCCTATCCTCTCCTCGGTTATTGCGATCATGATTACCATGGTCGGGATTCTGAGTTTGATGACACTGCCGATCTCCCAATATCCTGATGTGGTACCACCTACGATCCAGGTCACGGCCTATTACCCGGGTGCAAATGCAGAGGATGTTCAGAAAACCGTTGCCATTCCCCTGGAAGAACAGATCAACGGGGTTGACAACATGACTTACATGACTTCGCAATGCGCCAATGATGGGTCATGTACAATCACTGTATTTTTCGAGGTCGGCACCGACCCTGATATGGCAACTGTGAACGTCCAGAACCGCACACAAAGGGCAACGAATGTATTGCCCCCGGAAGTTATCCAGGGCGGGGTTACGGTAATGAAAAAATCACCCAGCATCTTGTTGCTTTATGCCCTCGTTTCAAATGATACCGCTTACGATACTAAATTTCTGTCAAATTACCTGAACATTAATGTGGTCAACGTTTTGAAACGAATCAATGGCGTTGGCGACGTGAACCTTTTCGGCGGTGATGATTACGCGATGCGAATCTGGCTTAATCCTGAACGGATGGCCGGTCTTGAAGTATCCGTACAGGATGTGCAGTCTGCAATCAAAGACCAGAACGTTCAGGCTGCTGCAGGGATGATTGGAAAATCGCCAGCCGCTCCCGGACAGGAAATGTCGATCATGCTGAGGGTACAGGGGCGTCTGGCAAGTGAAGGTGAATTCGGGAACATCATTGTTAAGGCCAAACCAGATGGTTCACTTGTCAGGATGAGAGATATAGCACGGATTGAACTTGGACTTAAAACATACGATGCAAACGGAAGATTCAACGGGAAAACTGCACCGGTCATCGCAATCTATCAGTCACCCGGATCCAATGCAGTTGCAGTGCGAAAAGAGTGTGATGGAACCATGGATCAGCTGGCGAAAGAGTTCCCGCTGGGGATTACTTACCATAAAGGTCTTGATACGGTTGAATTCGTTACTGCTTCAATTGAAGAAGTCCTCATCACCCTTGCAGAAGCTTTCTGCCTGGTCTTTATCGTTGTCTTTATTTTTCTCCAGGACTGGCGGGCAACCCTCATACCGGCCATCACCGTGCCTGTTTCACTTATCGGTGCACTCGCAGCTTTCAGTTTCCTTGGATTCTCTATCAACATGCTTACACTTTTCGCTTTGGTTCTGGCAATCGGGATCGTTGTTGATGATGCCATTGTTGTTCTGGAGGCAGTGCAGGAAAAGATCGATTCCGAAGGCCTTACACCCCTGGAGGCAACAAAACATACCATGAAGGAGATCACAGGCGCCATCCTGACCATCACCATGGTGCTCTGTGCAGTTTTCATCCCGGTATCCTTCCTCGGAGGCACAACGGGCGTTATGTACAAGCAGTTCGCTTTGACATTGATCTCTTCCATCCTGATTTCAGCACTTCTGGCACTAACTCTTACACCTCCGCTTTGTGTTATCCTTCTAAAACGGAAAAAAGAAAAAAAGGGATTATTAGGGAAATTCTTCCGCTCTTTCGACAAGGGTTTCAACAAGACCACTAACGGATATATCCGTATCGTTGAGAGTTTCACGCATCACCTGGCCCGTCCGTTGATGTTCCTTGGAATAATTCTGGTTCTCGTAGTATTTGTGATGAAATTCCTGCCTTCAGGATTTCTTCCTTCCGAAGACCAGGGTTACTTCTTCATCAATATCAATACCCCGAAGGCCTATTCCCTTCAAAAAACAGATGCTGTTTCACGGCAGGTGGAAGCGCTGCTTGAGAAACTGCCGGGTGTTGAATCCTACACCATGATCCCGGGTTATTCCATCCTTGATAATTCCGTAAGTACAACCAATGGCATGTGCTTCGTTAAACTGAAAAACTGGAAGGATAGAGAAAGCAAAGACCTTCATGTGGAAATGCTCATCAACAGGATCCAGGCAGAGATGAGTAAAATCCCGGGCGGTATTTGCATGGCATTTAATGCTCCCGCCATTTCCGGGTTAGGAAAAACCGGCGGACTTGAACTTCAGCTGGAAGATAAATCAGGCGCAGGGTTGGATAAAATGTCGAAAGTAGTGCTCGGATTTTACCAGGAAGTTTCCAAACGAAAAGAGCTGGCAAGTACCTTCTCTCCCTTCCGGAACGATATCCCGCAATACAAGCTTACAGTTGACAAAGAGAAATCAAAGACAATGGATGTGCCTGTTAACAGCATCTATTCGACTTTGCAGTCACTTTTCGGCAGCTATTATGTGAACGACTTCAACAAATTCGGGAAATCTTACCGTGTGATTATACAGGCGGATGCAAAGTACAGGGCAAACAAGGAGGACATCAGCAAGGTTTACGTACGAAGCAATTCCGGCAAGATGGTCCCGCTTGGAACACTAGTACAGGTAACCTCAACCCAGGGTCCTGATGTCGTAAAAAGGTTCAATTTGTACAGTTCTGCTGACTTTACTATTGGGATTCCTCCGGGCTCATCAACAGGGCAAGGCATTGAAGCCGTTAAAGCGGTTGCAGCCAAGACCCTGCCCTATGGTTTCGGGTATGAGTACTCCGGAATGACGCGCGAAGAGATCATTTCCGGCGGTCAGGCACCCTATATTTTCACACTCTGTTTCATCTTTGTTTACTTCTTGCTGGCAGCCAAATACGAGAGCTGGCTGTTGCCTATTCCTGTTCTGCTGGCAATCCCATTCGGTGTGTTTGGTGCATTCGGGCTTCAGTGGGCACGCGGTTTGCAAAACAACATTTATGCTCAGATCGGGTTGGTTATGCTGATCGGGTTGGTGGCTAAAAACGCAATTCTTATCGTGGAATTCGCAAAACAAAAACATGATGCCGGAAAACCTCTGTTCGAAGCTGCAGTTGAAGGAGCAAAGCTCAGGTTCAGACCCATCCTGATGACCTCCTTTGCCTTTATTTTGGGGGTGGTTCCTCTTATGACTGCTGCCGGTGCAGGAGCCGCCAGCCGGCATGCACTCGGTACTTCAGTATTCGGAGGAATGCTGATGGCTACAATCTGCGGTGTTATGGTAGTACCATCTTTGTATGTGGCATTCCAGACTATCGAAAATAAATTTAAGAAAAAAACAGAATAGAACTTACTAAATCTTCATTCATCATGGTTTCCCGAAACTTTAACACCATTGTCCTTTTGCTCATCATCTCCACTATCCTGGCATTTTCAGGTTGCAAAGTCGGCCCCAACTATAAACGTCCTGTAACAAAGGTTGACAGTCTGTTTCGGTTTGCAGAAAGTAAGGATACTAATACTATTGCCAATATAGAATGGGTGAAGTTGTTCAAAGACACTGTTCTTCATCGATTGGTTAATGCCGGATTGCAGAATAACTGGGACATCCGGATCGCCTTCGCCCGCATCGAACAGGCAAGGGCGAATTTCAAAATAGAACGTGGAAAACAATGGCCTCAGCTGGATGCAACCGGTCAGGGAGGTTGGTATAAACAACCATCTCCCGGCGGACAATCTCTTGAATACAGTTCCCTGCAAGCCTACGCTGGTGTAAGTTGGGAAATTGATATCTGGGGAAAACTCCGGCGATCAAAGGAGGCAGCAAGAGCCAACCTTTTCTCAGAAATGGCCTACCAGCAATCAGTCCGGATTTCTCTCATCAATACTATCGTTTCTACTTATTTCGACCTGCTTGAATATGATAATGAACTGGTGATCACTTCTGAAAACATCCATATCCTCGAACAATCGCTTCAACTTGTCAAAGCTAAAATGATCGCAGGAACAGCTTCCGGCCTCACCGTAGCCCAGGCCGAAGCAGAACTCGCCCAGGCCAAGACTCAAGTCCCCAGACTGGAGATGTTACTTGGAGAAAAAGAAAATTACCTCAGCACATTGTTGGGCGAAAATCCACATTCCATCCCGAGAGGTCTTAAAATGCTGGACCAGATAAATATTCCCGAAATTAAAACACCCGGGATCCCGTCACAACTGATCCTTCGCCGCCCGGACATCATGATGGCAGAACAATCATTGGTTTCAGCCAACGCAAATATCGGCGTTGCCCGCGCAATGATGCTTCCTTCATTGAATCTCTCAGGAACCATTGGTTCTGCTTTCAATCCTACAAGTATGGTGTACAATGCAATCGGCAATCTTGTAGCGCCGATTTTTGGTGGTGGACAACTGCGTGCAGGTGTAACAAAAGCTCAGGCACAGAAACAACAAATGCTGGTGACCTACTTACAAACGATAAATACATCATTAAAAGAAGTTTCCAACGCCCTGATAGATGTTTCCAAACTGCATGAGATTGTACTGAGTCAACAGGTTACAGTGGATGCAGCACAAACGGCATTCGACCTTTCCAATCAGTTGTATAATGCAGGATACGCCAGTTATCTCGATGTGATTACTGCCCAGGGACTACTATTCTCCTCAGAGATCAGCCTTTCGATGGCCCAGAGTGATGAACTAACGGCACTGATCACACTGTATACAGCATTGGGTGGAGGATGGAAGTAAGGGAAATCTGATGAAAAAAATCCAAGAAATTGGTTGGGGAAAATTCTATCATGGATTTCCATGGTTTACAGGAGAAAACAAATATCCGCTCCAGGCATACTCCGAATTTATGCCTCCGCTCAGAACAGGAATTTCTCCTTATACCGGAAATATCTATCCATGGATATTCTCCGAAGACGATATGTTCGGATGGCAGGTTTTGGAAGTCGAGGAAGAATATCAGCTTCGACCGGGAATGGAAACAATCGGGAGACAAATCTTTGATGCTATTGTAAAATTAGGACAAGGGAATCTTCCTGTCAGGCTCGCCGGTCATAACCAGAGAAATCTTGCAAATAACATCTTCTGGCCGGAAGAATTATCTTCCCACCAAGGGTCACTGGAACATGAGCGTTTTGTGACCTTCATGCCTTTATCTCTTTCAAAAACGAAAGATGACAAAGGAAGAGTGCGGTGGACCTTTTTCGGTGCGAGCGAGCAAGGCCCTGAGAAAGCTTTCTGGAAATCCTTTTATCAATCGCCCGACCAGGAACTTCCTGAAACTGCCTTTTTATCACTTATGCAGTGGGTTTTCAAAAACGCTTATGACATTCATTCTGACAGCGCGGAACATCTGCAAAACATAGGATTCCGCATTCTGCCTTCAGCAGATACACTTCCATGTACATCATGGAAAACAGACAGACTCCCTTCCTGGACAAAACAGTACCTGATTCAGCCTGAAAATAATTTTGAAAATGTCAGTTATCTCCTGACTTTCCGGCCTTTTAGTGAACTTCCGCAACAAGTAAAGGAAAGATATTTTTCTGGCAAACTGTCGCTGCTTCCTTTTCCCGGAAGCCTGATTCCGTGGGGAGCTCCTTCATTTATCAAGCTCCGGGAAACAGTGTTCAATGTCATCCAGATTCCTTTGCTGAGGCTGGTCAAAAGGAATGAAGAAACCTCCGGAATCAGGGTTCCTCAATCCGGATGGTTGCATCAGCCAGGTGTTGCCAGTAAACAAGCACAAATCCTGGAAGAATTAATCGTCGACAACTATATCAGGACAAGCAGGTGGGACCGTTTCAATCGGCATGAAGATTCGCTGTTGAAAAGTATTGAAATCGATTCTGTGATCAAAACCCTGTTCAGTACCCGGTTGGATGACCTGGATTTATATAATAAACCGATGGCAAGAAACTGCCAGATCTTCTCAGAAAATATTGACCTGATCCTTGATGGACCACGTGCTAATCATAGAGAAATTGAAAAAGCTGCCCGAGAAATCTTTCTGGGAGGTCTTTTTCTCTATCGTTTCTATTTCCCGGCCATGCAGGTCGGCCTTCACGAACTATTCTGGCATCGGCCTCTGGTTGCCTGTCTTTCTGAAAAAACTGGTTTGCCGGAAATTTCAACAAACCTGCTGACCGGTTACTTAACCGGTTACAATGCTGAAAAACATGCTGTCGCTGAAACAATAGAACTATGGCCAAGAATCCACGGGAATGATCTGAACCTTGCAGTATTGACCAACTTTGACAAAACGCATGATCATTACCTTCACCAGACATCCTTGAACCTATTGTCTCTGCTGGATTCCTGGGAATTGTCCGGCAAGCGGAAACTGGAAAGAGATTTTGCAAGAAACCTGGTCCGGATTCGTGAGAATGCCACACTCGAAGACTGGATTTCCTCATTAGCTGGTCGGTCAATAAACCCTGAGATGTCTAAACACATTGGTATTGCTGTTGAAGAAATCCTCGAACCTCCTGATAATCCTTCCCCTGCAAATAAATTCCTTACATACCGGGAAACTGCAAACCGTAAGTATGAAGAGGCTTACTGGAACCAGATCCGGTTTCTTGCACATGGCTCCTTTATCAATAAGGATAATGCAGATGTCGTGATGAATCCACCGACGCGCGAACTGGTTACACATCATAAAAGAGATCTCCATAAATTGGGGGATTACCTGATTGAAGTGCACAACAAATCTGTTTCTTCATTGGGAATGGAAAAGGATGCAGAAGTGGGCGAATTGAACTTCAAGTGGGAAACCGATTTTGAATACAATGAATTCGGTGGATGGGTTGCCAACCAGAAAGGTTCCGAATATGAACGTAACATCCTGGTCGTCATTCCAGGAAAAAACAGGCAGGAAGCTGTCGTTATGGCCGACCATTATGATACAGCCTATATGGCAGATGTCTTCGAAACCAGCACAGGTGTACCGGGAGCCCGGATTTCCGCCGCAGGAGCCGATGATAATTATTCTGCTACTTCGACCTTGTTGCTGGCAGCACCGATTTTCCTGAAGATGTCGAAAGAAGGTAAGCTCGAAAAAGACATCTGGCTGCTGCACCTCACTGGCGAAGAATTTCCTTCCGACTGCATGGGTGCCCGAAACTTCGTTCAGCACCTGATCCAGAAAACATTGAAAATGCGAAGATCCGATTCCTCTGTAAAAGATCTTTCGGCAGTAACTATCACAGGCGTTCTGGTAATGGATATGATCGCGCACAACAGGGATAATGGTCGTAATATTTTCCAGATTTCACCGGGAAGAACCGGAGAATCCTTGCATCTGGCCTACCAGGCGCATAAAGCCAACCTTGCGTGGAACAATTATGCAAATGAACTAAATGAATTGTCTGACAGAAAAGGATGTTCGGCAGGTAAAAGAAGCTCAGACCAGGTCACAATCCCACGGAAAGCCTTGCATCTTCAGCCAAAAGGAGAAATCAGGACATGGGATGATCCTTATAGTTCATTGTACAATACAGATGGGATGATTTTCTCTGATACCGGGATCCCGGTAATCTTATTCATGGAAAACTATGACATCAACAGAACCGGATATCATGACACACACGATACCATGGAAAATATTGACCTGGATTATGGCACTGCTGTTTCTGCAATTGCTATCGAAACTATCGCAAGGCTTGCCTGCATTGTAGAAAATTCATCTGGCGCACGTCTGTAGTGCGAACTAATAAACCAATCAAAAATCCATTATTATGGAACACGTGCTACATCCCGGGAAAAAAATTGTTCTTATTTTTTCCATGCTCATTTGTTCAGTGTCACTCATCCATGGACAAAATAAGGCGGATACACTTACTGAGGAGATGAAAACCAGGATCTTCAATAAACTGAAAAATTTTACTATCGGTTTCTATATTGATACCTATTACAACATGACTTTTGGCGGAAAAAAAGACACTTCCAACGTGGTTCCTTTTTCTTCAAACTGTCCTGTACACGATCAGATCCGGATGAACGTGGCCGCATTTGAAGTTGCCTACCTGGCGGAGAAAGCCAGGGGTAAGTTTGTCCTTCAGTTTGGTGATGCCCCGAACCTGCTGGCTTCACCCGACGAACAGTTCATAAAAAACCTGCGACAGGCAAATTTTGGTTTCCGGATAACAAAAGGCCTTTGGATCGACTTTGGTTATATGTTGAACCCTGTCGGGTACGAGTCTTCATGGCCGGTTCTTAACCAGCTTAGTACGGTTACAATTGGAGGGTACTTTGAACCTGGTAATATTTTGGGTGTAAAATTGTCATGTAAATTTTCTGAAAAATTTTCCGGTGCAATCGTTTATGGGAATCCATATTCGCTGGCTTATGGAAAAGACATACATGCATCCGGCATTATTACCCTGACCTACACACCACTTCCAAATCTCACCATAAACTACAACAACCTTTTTGGAAATCAGGCATTGAAAGATGCACAAATAAAAAACAATATACTCTATAACAATCTGATCACCATTTATAAACCGGTAAAATTTTTGTCCATCGTGGGAGAACTTGATATTGCATCGCAGACCAACTCTACACTCCCACCCGACACAACCAAAATAGGTACCATGGTCTCAGCTTTCCTGCAAGCACGTTTTATTTTTAACCAACATTTTTCGTTGAGTCTGAGAGGAGAAGTTCTCAACGACCCGAATGGATTCCTTACCGACACTTACAATATCAATGGAAAAATCCAGGGTCTGAAATCAGTGGGTTTAACTGCTGGTGCTGAATACAGACCCTTCAATTCAGGCTATATCAGGCTCGAATACCGTTATCTGCACGCCAATAGCGGAAACTTCGTATTCTACAGCAAAACCAGCGATTATATGGAAGGACTTATATTTACTACCGGTCTGAGATTTTAGCCGGGTAAAATTACCATTCGGCAAGTCTGACAGTATTCCTGAATTGGTATGCCATTTGTGGTACTCTTATCTTTGCATTGCCCGGGATAATTCATGAATTACGACGGGGTGCTCACACGGCGAGATTCTGTTAAAAACCAGGCTTTACAAATTTATCCGCCTTAGTCAGACGCGCGTCAGCCGGGTGCCTGCAGATTATGGTGAACCAAAAAATAAACTATGGACCGTATAGAAATTGATTATAAATATGACCAGATTTGTCAGGATGTCTTTCAGGGGAAGCTAAAAGCCGCGCTCGGAAAACTTTCATATCTTCTGAGGAACGCCACCCAGGCAAACTATTTTTATGAACTCGAAAGTCTCTCCGAAAATTATCAGAAATTATTAAAGTATGCATTCGAAGGTTACAAAGATCCGAAACGCCAGGAAATTCTGGCAGGACTTTCTGCATCTATTCTTGCATTGGCTGATGAGATAAAGCTGGTTTTGACAGAAAAGGGCTTCCTTCAAAGAAATGCAGAAAAGAAAATTCTTGACCAGGAATTTGGAGAAGACCCACAACACATTCTTGAGAAACTCGATGAATTGTTATCAGAAAAAGAGCTTCAACGGATATTGGAGGAATCTGGAACGAAAGGCACTGCAACACGACCGATCGACAGGATCTTCCGGTTGATCTGGCTCACCGGAAAATTGGGTGAAGAACCTGCCGCCAGACTCCGCAAAGCCGCATCTTCAGACAATCTCGAATGGCATGAAAAATGTCTCCTCGTCTCAGCAATAACCATCAGCCTCCTGAACTGCTTCGATATCCGGAAATTGCTGCTCTTGATTGATTTCATTAATGTTCGCCAACATCAGGTTTTCCAGCGCGCACTGACAGGCCTTGTGCTTGCGCTCATCCGCTACGACAAGCGCATCCGTTTCTATCCGGAGATAGGCAATAGAATAACTGAACTCAGCAAAGATAAAAATGTGCAAAACGACTTGGAAACACTCATTCTTCAATTGCTTATGACCCAGGAAACTGATAAGATAACAAAGGAATTTGAAGAAGAAGTCCTTCCCGAAATGAAAAAGATGATGCCCCGCATTGAAGATAAACTGGAGCTGGGAAAACTCACAGAAGACGACGATGTGGAAGGAAAAAATCCGGGCTGGAAAGACATGATCGAAGAAGTACCCGGATTATTTGAAAGGATCGAGAAATTTACACGGATGCAAATGGAAGGCGGAGATGTTTTTATGAGTACATTTTCCCTTTTGAAACGTTTCGACTTTTTTAAAAAAATGAGCAACTGGGTCGAACCCTTTTATGCCGATCATCCAGAACTGAAAATCACTTCCATCGAAGATGAACAATTCTTTTCCCGGCTCCTCGAAGGGTTAGAAATGGCTTTTTACTTGTGCAATTCCGACAAATACTCTTTTGCTCTGAATTTCAGTGCCGTTCCTCCGCAGCAACGGTCAATGCTGGTCACCTATTTCGAAGCAGAACTTGAACAAATGAAGGAAATGGCTTCAGAAGAAGAAAACCTTAATCCATCTGCTTCCTCCAACGCCATCTTTATCCAGTATATTCAGGATCTTTACCGGTTCTTTAAATTGTATACCCATAAAAATGAATTTGAAGATATCTTCCAGGAAAAGATCCTTTTCAGTCAGCTCAATTTCTATAAAACCTATTTTGAAAAGCAATCCTTCACCGAACGACTTGCCATTTTTTATTTCGAGAAAGAACATTATTCTGAAGCCATTGAACTCTATAAATACATCTCTCATAATCAACCGGAGGCAGGTATTTACTACGAAAAAATCGGGTATTCCTATCAAAAGACCGGGAATTATGAGACTGCAATACAGTACTACCGGAAAGCTGAGCTTTTCGAAGGCGACCGTCTCTGGATCCTGAAAAAATTAGGCTGGTGCTCCCAGAAAATAAAAGATTACCAGCATGCTGTCACCTATTTTGAAGAAGCTGCTGCCATGCAAAAAGAAGACCTCAACCTGCAGGCAAGGATTGCCCAGTGCTACGTGAACCTGAAAGAATTCGATAAAGCCATTCAACATTATGCTAAAGTCAGTTTCTATCAACCAGATAACCTTAAAGTCATGCGGCCGGTGGCTTATTGCTATTTCGTAATGGGAAATTTGGAAGAAGCAGCAGAATTCTATACACGCATCCTTTCATCCGGGTCGCCTACAGCTTATGATTACATGAATGCCGCACATGTTCAGCTTTGCTTAAATAACCGGAATGCAGCACTTGACCTTTATAAATACAGCTTTTCCGACATAAGCTTCAATGCTTCGCTCTTTGTTGCAGCTTTTGAGGAAGATATTCCATATCTGGTTAAATTCAGAATTGATAAAGAGGAAATCCCTTTGATCATTGATCATATTTTGTATAATTCAGAATTCATAATCCAGAATTCATAATCCAGATACCCTGTCGCTTGCTGCGGCGTAGTTCATTTAGATCATGAACGTATCGTGAAGTTTCACGAAGAAATGCAATCATTTACTTCGTGGATCTTCGTGTGATTTCCCCCCCGGTTAATAATACTGCCACTTCACGAAAAAAGGAGAAGCAACTTGTAACGCCTGGCCTACACTCTTTCTGGTGCGCGTCTGTATAGCGTAGATAAATTTCCAAGGCGTAAATTCCTGAATTTCAATAATGTATTTTCAGCAAAAAATAAAAACATGAATATTATATTACTTTTCCTGGCAAAGCTGATTAAGAGTAACAATTATAACAGTTGGTAATTGAAAAATAGAAAAACTCTTTTTTTACTTTCTACACATTTAAAAATAAAAAACAAAATGAAAAAAACTACACTTCGGGCCATTTTCCTTATGGCCATATTATTGGTTAGCTTCCATGGCATTAGCAGGTGCCAATTATTGTATGATGATTTCACCGGATTGACTGCAGGAGCCAATCTTTCCGGGCAATCAGGTTGGAACAAAGGCGGAACAGGTCCTGAAGCTAAAATCGGAAACACGACCACATTAACATACGCAAATTACAATGGCGGAGGTGCTGAATATGTCATCCTGCCTGCACCTTCATCAACAACCAGTAAGATATATAAAGCATTGAATCCGTCACCTGCACCAGGTACAAATACATTCTACTATTCCCTGCTACTCAGACTTACTGCAACTACAACAGCTTCAGGTAATTATTTTATTTCTTTAGGTGATGCTTCTACCGGCTATTTTGCAAGGTTATTTGTACAAACAAGTGGAGCCGGGTTCAACATAGGAATATCAAAGATGGCAAATACGGCAACTTATGGAACAACCAGTTATAACCTGAATACAACTTACCTGGTTGTGGTGAGGTATGATTTTGTAACCGGTACAACGAATGACCCTGTTTATGTCTGGGTTAATCCTTCGCTTGACTCAGAGCCTTCTGCAGCCACTGCAGATGCTACTATTTCAAGTGGCACAGATGGAAACTTCATGGCAGTTGGTAATTTTCTCTTGCATAATAGATCTTTGACAAATCCTGTTGGATCTTTCGACGCTGTGAGAGTAGCTTACGGCGCTACCAGTTCAGCAGCCTGGACCAGTTTAAATGCAAATATTGTCTCTCCGCCAGCCGCTTTCGCTGTAACCGGTGGTGGTTCATACTGCCAGAATGGTGCTGGCATGCCGGTAAATTTGGCCGGATCGGAAATAGGTGTAACTTATACCCTTTACCAGAATAGTGTTGCCCAGACTCCGACAAAAGCCGGTACAGGCTCAGCGATCACTTACGGGAACCAGGCAGGTACATACTCGTACACAATAAAAGGAACCAGCCCTTATGGAACAACAGAAATGACCGGAAGTGCAATAGTTATCGAGATGGTTTGTACCCCGACCTGGTCAGGGCTTGTTAATGGCGATTGGAACACTTCAGGAAACTGGGTTGGAGGCAATGTTCCATCAGATGCCGATGATGTAATTATTCCGGCTGGCTGCCCTGTTTATCCTGTTCTTTTAGCTGGTTCAACCACCTATTGCCAGGATTTAGAAGTTGCCGGATCTGGTATAAAATCGGCTTCTTCTCCGGGTGGTCTGTCAATTTCAGGAGAATTAGAAGTTGGTGGAAATCTGATCATTACTACAAATGGTTCATTAGACATTACTGCTGGCGGAGCACTGACAGTTACAGGCGACCTCACAATTTCCGGCATCCTGCTTGTAGAAAGCCAGGGATCACTCCTTACCAACGGAGCTGTTACCGGAACTGCAATTATACAACGTTGTATTACTCCTGACTTAGGATGGCATTTTCTTTCCTCTCCGGTTGTCAACCAGGAAATCTGCAACGGCGAATTTGCCCCGATAGATGATAATAGTTTTCCCGGAAATATCGAGACCTGGGATTTCTACAAATGGTTACCAAATTGTCCTGCACCTCCTGATAAACCCTGGATAAACCTGAGAACATCAGCGGGAAATGTCGACTATGCTGAATTTGGAAGTCCACCGTCATTTGAAGTCACCAAAGGATATTTAGTAGCATATGGCAATGGTTTCCAGACAACTAAATCTTTTGTTGGAATCCCGAACACGGGGGATAAAACCTGCACTTTCTTTGACATTGCAACTGCATGTGAATTTGCCCTGGCCGGTAACCCATTTCCGTCAGCAATTGACTGGAACTATATAGATAAATCAAACCTTGTAAACAATTACTACTATCTGTGGAATCAAAATAAGCCCGGTACAGGAGGAGAGGGAGGTTACGAGTATTATGGAGGGTTACAATTCCATTCGCCTGGGGTCAATGGCCGCATTCCTTCCATGCAGGGATTCTTCGTTTGTGTTCGTTTGGATGGTGGCAAAACTCTTGAACTACCTAATGAAGCACGTACACATGATGTTCTTGGTGATTATTGGTTAAAAGAAATTCCGGCTAATAAATTATCGATCACCCTGGGTGATGGAAACAATTATGACGAAGCTGTCGTTATGTTTGAAAACAGCTGTAAGGTTGGGAAAGACCGTAATGATGCTGAAAAACTTTTCAGCATGAGCACTGGAATTCCTCAGGTATATACGATCGTGGATAATGATTTGAAAGCTTGCCTGAATGCTATGCCAGAGGTTATCAATGGAACAACGGTTCCTGTAGGATTTGTTGCACCGGTGAATGGTAATTACAGTATTAGGGTTACCGGTATCGAAAGTTTCAGCCCAATGACAGGTTTGTTACTTGAAGATTTGAAATTGAACATTACCCAGGATCTGCGACAGAATCCGGTTTATAACTTCTCAGCCACCGGAAACGAAGATGCCGGCCGCTTCCTGTTGCATTTTGCCGGACCCATTGGTTTTGGTGAAACGGACAACAGCGCGATCAGTATTTACTCCAGCGAGAAGACCGTTTTCATCACCTGCGCTGCAGGTTTCCTCAATGCACAGGTAACAATCAGCAGCCTGTTAGGACAGGAAATCTTAACCCGGAAGTTGAACGATCAGACTTCAAACCAGGTTAACGTTAATGCCCTGAAAGGTTATTACATTGTAAAGGTTCAGACCGAATCTTCAGTAAAAACGGCCAAGGTTTACATAAACTAATCAATTCAGAATTCAGAATTATAAATTATAAAAGATATAAAATATGAAAAAGCACATCAGATTATTAATGGCTCTTGCAACCCTCTTTACCCTGGTGATGGTGCTACCGGTTAATGGACAGGCACCACCTCCTCCTGCACATGGGCAGAATGGAAACCAACCAGGCGGCGGCGCAACAGGATGTCCACTCGATGGTACCCAAAGTATCTTGCTGACGCTGGTATTCATTCTTAGCTATGCGGGTTTCGCGCTGTATCAACGCGGCAAGAAAGAAGTTACGTAACAATTAATCATAATTCTTTCGTTCCGGAGGCGAGCCTGAGATGGCGGCCTCTTTTTTTTGCCATCCAGGATTTTACCACGTTACATTTATTCGCTGATTCCCCGCATGCACGCATTTGAAACGCGTGCTTTTTTTGTCATTTCCCGGATAACCTGCCCGCTGTAATCCGCAAAGACTCTTGCTAATATATATATTGAAAAAAGAAATTTTCTTTTTTATCTGTGCGAAATGTCGTATATTTGCAACAAGAAAGTTTTATCGTCGCGCGACCTGTTGAATTGTACTGATTTCCGGAAGCCCTTGATTAGCGCACATGAGTTCGAAATTACATTATGGTTTTTGAATTTGAAGAGAACTGACTTATCCTGACAAACTTGGAAACCTTTTCAATCGAACCTTTCTTACTTATTGTTTATGTTGCGACTACATCTGCTACACATAATTGATACCTTTAATCTGTCTGACCAAATAATTAACAAAGAATGCAAAGACAATTACTTGCCGGAATAAGGTATATCTCATTTAACAATTCCTTAACCTGGCAGTGAGAACTTTGCTGTACTTTTACACCGATTACCTGGTGCTACACTTTAAACAAACCGTATTATTCACTAAAAAAATCAAAAAAAATGAAAAAAACCTTATTACTTTTTATCCTTTCCCTGGGGATTAGCTATCTGGGGTTGAGTCAGGTTAACATTGCCCCTGGTGGTAGTGTTTATGAACCTTTTGCAATTGGTACCGCAGCCGCTGCTACCTTGCCAACCGGCTGGAAAGCTGATAAAAACACGACTGTCAGATTAGTAGGAACTTATTCTGCTGCTGTCACACTCACTGACAACCGTGGTGGTAATGCTATGTCAACTACTGCTGCAAACGGTATCTATAATTATGGAGCCGGTGATCCTACTACATCTTTGGAAAGAGCAGTAGGAGGACTTTCTTCCGGTACAGCTTCGAAAAGTGTGAATATCTATGTTCAGTTGCACAACAATGGAACCGGATCCATTTCCAGCCTTGACATCAGCTATGTTGTAGAGAAATACCGACATGGAAGCAACGCCGCAGGTTTCACGATACAAATGTACTTTTCAACGGATGGAACAGCCTGGACATCTGCCGGTGATAACTTTAAGTCAAGTTTTGGCCAGGATGCCGATAATACCGGTTATACTATTGCTCCCGGAGACTCCGCAAAGGTTACAAACAAAAACCTGGGTCAGAGTATAGCTGCCGGAGGTGATCTCTACCTGGCATGGAAC
>CAIWTA010000255.1 GCA_903915465.1 uncultured Bacteroidales bacterium
TAAAAACGATACTCAATGGCAATGTTGAAACCATATTTATGCCTGCTTGTGATAGCTACAAGGTTGACGATAGTATCCTTAAATAAACTTGGAAACTCAAGATAACCGAGCGACAATGAAATCGACTGCCTGGAATTCAGTATCCTTTCATAACTGAAAGTCAAATTTTTCACACTCCATAGAACCATTGGAGTTGGGTTAAATTTGATGATATTTTTATGAATGGGTTGTGGCGGATGGTTCAAAGAATCATTTTTCTGAGCAGGAACCAGGAAAGGAAGGACTAAAATGAAGGAAAAGAAAATCCAATTTTTTAATTTCATTTTGATACCGCCAATTTTGATACACAATGAAAGAAGTGTAACAACAATTTTCGGTGCAAGTTAAGAAAAACAAATTTAATGATTGCGGCTTGCTGTTTGATTTGGTTGTAATGAAATAGAATAAGTAAGTCGTCCGACTCATATATTTTTCGCCGCTGTATTCATTCTCTTTTCCTACTTTTGAAATGAGAATCATTCCTTAATTATGCAACTGACCATATTATCTCCTCGAAAATCACTCAATAAAGCCTACCTCAAGGTTAAACCATCCCGTAGTGACATTGAGCTGTTCAAGAAAAACCTTATTGGACTGCTGGATGGATTGGATAAAACCGAATCGGAAGAGCATGTCAAGAATGACCTGAGCGATTTTCTTAAGAATACCTTCTATCAGAAGTTTTATATCAACACAAAAGAACGCACTGATCTTGTAATCCACAATGGCACTGAGGCAAAGAGCCTTGCCGGTGTTTTGATTGAAGCAAAGAAACCATCGAACAAAACCGAGATGGTTCGGTCGGATAGCCTGAATTCAAAAGCATTTCATGAACTTATCCTGTATTATCTCCGCGAACGGATCATAAACCACAACATTGAAATCAAGCATTTGGTCGTTACAAATATCTTTGAATGGTATGTGTTTGATGCAATCCTTTTTGAAAAAACATTCGCCCAGGATAAAAAGCTGGTACAACAGTTCACCGATTTTGAAGAAGGCCGGCTTGCAAGTGAGAGTACCGATTTTTTCTACAAGGAAATTGCTGAACCTTTCATCGCAGGGTTAACTTCCGAATTTTGCTTTACCTGGTTTGATTTCCGGGAATATGATAAGCCTCTCCGGAATGAAGACAAGAAAGATGATTCCAAGCTGATTTCCCTTTATAAATTGCTTTCGCCCGAACATCTGCTGAAGCTTCCGTTTACCAATGACAGCAACAGTCTGGATAAAGCATTTTATTCGGAATTGCTTCACATCATTGGTTTGACCGAAATAAAAGAAGGCAGTAAGAAACTCATCGGCCGGAAAAAGGAAGGCGACCGGAATTCCGGTTCATTGATCGAAAGTGCCATTCTCCAGCTCGATAACCTGGATAAAATATCAAGGTTGGAAAAGCCTGCACAGTTTGGTGCAACAGCACAGGAACGTTTGTTTAATGCCGCTTTGGAATTATCCATAACCTGGATCAACCGGATTCTTTTCCTGAAGCTCCTTGAAGCACAAATGATTAAATATCATAAAGGAGATATCTCTTTCGCTTTTCTTAATTGTGAAAAAGTTCAGAGTTTTGACGACCTGAACAGTCTCTTCTTTAGTGTTCTTGCCCGAAAACTTGATGATCGCAATGAAGCGGTCAGAAAGATTTTTGCAAACGTTCCTTACTTGAACAGTTCACTGTTTGAACCGACCGATATCGAGCATTCCTGTTTGTTTATCAGCCAGCTCAAAGATGATAAATTAGCCATCATCGCTTCGACTGTTTTGAAAGACAACAATGGCAAAAAGTTTAAAGGTGAACTTTATACGCTTGAATATCTTTTCAAATTCCTTGATGCTTACGATTTTGCCGGTGAAGGTTCGGAAGAAATTCAGGAGGAAAATAAAACGCTGATCAACGCTTCGGTTCTTGGGCTGATCTTTGAAAAGATCAATGGTTACAAAGGCGGTTCCTTCTTTACGCCCGGGTTCATCACCATGTATATGTGTCATGAAACCATTCGCAGGGCAGTTATCCAGAAATTCAATGAGGTTAAAGGCTGGAATTGTGAAGATATTAATAATTTGTACAATAAAATTGAAGATATCCAGGAGGCCAACCTGATTGTAAACAGCCTGAAAATCTGCGATCCTGCAGTGGGTTCAGGCCATTTCCTGGTATCGGCGCTAAATGAAATCATTGCCATTAAGAGTGAGTTGAAAATATTGTTGGACAAGGAAGGTAAGAGACTTAAGGAATACCACGTTGAAGTGGTCAATGACGAGCTTATTATTACCGACGAAGATGGCGAATTATTTGAGTACAATCCTAAAAGTCCCGAGAGTCAGCGGGCGCAGGAAGCCATTTTTCACGAGAAGCATACCATCATTGAAAATTGCCTTTTCGGAGTTGATATCAATCCCAATTCGGTAAAGATATGCCGATTGCGTTTGTGGATTGAATTACTCAAAAATGCTTATTACCTCACCCCCCAGCCCCCTCTCCCACGGGGAGAGGGGGAGCTTGAGACTCTACCCAACATTGATATCAATATCAAATGCGGGAATTCGCTGATCTCACGCTATTCGCTTGACGCGGATATCAAACAGGCATTGAAGAAAAGCAAATGGAATATCGACAGTTACAGGTTGGCGGTGATGACATACCGCAATGCAGGAAGTAAGGAGGAAAAGCGTGAGATGGAGAATTTGATTGGAAAAATAAAAAAAGATTTTCAATCTGAAATTAGCCAAAGTGATCCTAAAATTAAAAAACGTGATAAACTGGTAAATGACCTTTATCATCGATTCACCGGGCATTTCCTTTTTGAACCAGAAGAAAGCTATGGAGGAAAAGATCAAGAACGCAAAAGAAAAAAGGAACAGAAAAAAATCGAAGATGAAATAACTAAATTGAATAGAGAAATTGAGGGAATCAAAGAAAATACAATCTATGAGAATGCCTTTGAATGGCGGTTTGAATTCCCTGAAGTACTCAATGATGAAGGAGATTTTGTTGGGTTTGATGTGGTGATTGGGAATCCACCGTATGGTGTATCGATTAAAAAAGGTCAAGAAAGAGAATTATTACTGATCGATTTAGGTAAGGTTCCTGATTTTGAAATTTTTTATTGGTTTATCAATAAAGGGAATTTGATACTGGCAAAATCAGGTCAATTTTCATACATCATCCCCAATACGATCCTATTTAATCTATTTGCTCAGAATTACAGGATTGAATTATTTAAAAAATGGCATTTTGAAGAGATATTAGATTGCACCAATTTTGTGGTTTTTGATGATGCAACAGTCCGCAATATAATTTTAATGTTAAGAAAAGAAGAAAATGGTATAAATATCACTTATCGTAATACAAATGATATCAGTCAATTTTCCGATTTAATTCTTAGACCAAAATTGGTTCTGACAAAAGAATACGTTGCGACTAACAATCAAAATTGGGGTTTACTTTTCAAATTAAATTCCGAAACACTTTCTGTAATTTCTAGGATCCGCCAAAATTCAAATCCTCTTACAGATTTATTTCCCGAAACAAGCCAGGGGCTTATTGCATATGATAAGTATCAAGGACAAAGTGAAGAAACGATTAAAAACAGAATATTTCATTCCTTTGAGAAAAAACTACATTTTGAAAAACTTTGGATATATGGTGAAGATGTGACAAAATACTCCATTAAGTGGAATGGTAAAGAATACATTAATTATTGTGAAGGTATTGCTAATCCTAGGGATCCTAAGTATTTTATTGGGAAAAGAATATTGATCAGGGAGATAACAAATCCATCCATTTTTGCAGCAATAACCTCGGATGAACTTTATAATGATCCTTCAATTATCATAATTAAAGATAATATGAAACAAGATCAGATTTCGATAGATTGTTTATTGGCAATTTTAAATTCGAAACTTGCTACTTTCTACCATTTCAATTCTTCACCTAAAGCAACGAAAGGGGCATTTCCCAAAATCCTTGTAAATGATGTTAATGTATTTCCAATTCCAAAATGTATTAAACCGGAAAACGAATTGAAAATTGTTAATCTTGTAAATCAATTACTTAAACTCATTGACAATACAATCAAAGAAGAAACTACAATAAAGGTTATTGAAGACGAGATTAATCAATTTGTTTATGAGTTATATTGTTTGACGGAGGAGGAGATAAAGATTGTTGAAAACTCATAATCGGAAACAAATAATCTATCATCGGATATAATGGAGAACTTAGATTTACGAACTGAACATCGTGCTGTATTGGCAGAAATTGAGGTACAGAAGGAATTGTATCTGACACTCGTTTTGAAATTAGAGGATCTGACAGGAACGGTCAAACCCAACCTGGAGGCGCTCTATGCTGTAAAAATAGGACATAAAGAGCTCGAACTCTTGCAAAAACAAGCTGAAGTGGCAGGATTGAAGTACCAGATGGAATTGATGATCGCCTGCATCAATAAGAAGGAAAAGATTGACAGAGAGAAAATTGAACAAATCGTTCAGCAAATGCTTGAAGATTATTATGACACGATAACCATGGAAGCAGAACGGATTGATAGAGCACAGAAACGCCTGGAGCATCTCATGTCTCCGGCTGAATCCGCTGCAATAAAAAAGCTCTATTATGAAGCAGCCAAACTACTTCATCCCGATGTTAATCCAAATCTGTCGAATGAACAAAAGCAGTTGTGGAATGTCATTTCCGAAGCATACAAAAACGGAGACCTGCAGACGGTCAGGAGTGTTGTTGCTGCGATTGGCAGCATGTTAAGTACCCGGGAAGAAATTTATGAATACGATTCACTGAAAGCACGGCTTCTGTTATTCAAAGAGCGAAACAGGTTGCTTTTGGAGCAGATCACTGCGGTTCAGGCAGAATTTCCTTTTACCTTCACTGAAAAACTTCATGACGAAGAATGGTTAAAATCAGAATACTTGATAACCGATTGTAAACTACAAGAGCTGAATGAAACGGCTAAGAAATACCTTGATTATATTGATCTAATAACAGGAAACTAACATGAGTGAAGGATTAACCAAGTTAACTCCCGGATTGCTGAAGTTTGTTGCAAAGAAAAACAACATCCCACTACCTTTTCAGCGTGATATCCTGATCCTGGAAATTCATATTGCGGGTACCAGTTACCGTGAAAATATTGCCCAGATCGAACCATCGCTGGAAACTGGTCAGATGTTTCAGATGGTCAGGGAACCCGAAAACCAATATGATTGCTGGGCCATTGCCATCTACCTGAATGATTACAAACTGGGCTACGTACCTCGTGCGCAAAATGAAATCATTGCCCGGCTTATGGATGCCGGGAAATTGTTTTACAGTAAACTAATCAGTAAGAAATGGAAAGATGATTGGCTATGCCTGGAAACAGACATTTATCTGAAAGATTAAGTCCAATTTGTGTTTGTAGATGGGTAGTTCTGTGTATTTGTTCCTAGCAGTTCGACTACAAAAAGTTTGCAGCCTATGTTCTCAAATTATCAGGAAAATCGTGAAAGGAAGACCGGAATATGACTATTTACTGATTAATCATATAACTTACAAGAAGTGAGAAGAACGCATGTCTTGCTATATACTGAAAGCCAAAATTATTAATTGAAAAAATAGTTTTGGGCACTTTGGCGGATACCATAAAAATCAAAACCCACGTTAAACGTAGGTTTTGAGATGATTTTGTGCCCGGAACAGGACTCGAACCTGCACATCCATAAGGATACTAGTCCCTGAAACTAGCGCGTCTACCAATTCCGCCATCCGGGCGAAGAGGGTGTGGGTTTGGGTGCGGGTGTGTTGTCTATTACTATTGTGGTGCCCTTTATTATTTTATCTTTCTCTAACATCATTATTACACTCTTCATCATGGCAAATATACATTTTTATTTAAAATCTGGAAAAAAAATAAAAAGGGACAACAGCCAATCATTATGAGAACTACCAGGATGCCTTTGAAATATTTCATTCACTGATGGGCAACCTGCCTTATGAGGAATTCTGGCTCCTGTTGCTGAACAGGGCAAACAGGGTTGTGAAGAAAGTGAAGATCTGCGAAGGCGGCATTTCCGGGACTGTCGTTGATCCGAAAAGAAATTTTCACATCTGCTTAGAGCAATTTGCTTCATCATTAATCCTGGGGACACAACCATCCGAGTGGGACTATCACACCAAGCGAAGCCGACGATAAAATCACCAAAAAGATCAAGAATTGCGGCATAATGTTTGATGTAGCTGTCCTGGATCACATAATAATCGGGGATGACCGGTACTATTCATTTGCTGATGAAGGCACAATGTAGCTTTAATGCCCCGGGAAACCGGGGCTTTTTTATTCTTATCCACTTGGATCCAAGAGAACAAGTAGTGGAGAATTAAATCCTGAAGGAAATTTGATTTACAAAAAATATTATCTTTGAAAACGTATATATAATGTTGCGGGTATTTTTGATAACTGTACTCAAACAGGAACTTTTTGTTCAGATATGTCAAAATATACTAACATTGCTGTTACATAATTATTGGCAGTAATTTTTATAAGGAACCAACAACAGTCTAACTTCCTATGTCACACAGAGCAAATTTCGTCTGGCTTGAAAATGAGGATTTGAAAATTTATTACTCGAGTATGGGAGCACTTTATTCACCCCAATTGTTAGCACAAGGTTTTCTTTTTTGTAAAGAATATTTTAAGGAATTTCACGAACATGGGTGGTTAATGGATAATGCTTGGGCTGAAGGAGGCATTTTAATTGATGTTAATAAATTTAACGTTCTTGTTTTTGGTGGTGAGGATGTGGATTGGACACCGGCCCTGCAAAGGCATTATATAAAAAGGATTAAGAAAATTTGGAATAATTGGAACGTGGAATGGTGTTCAAAAGGGATTTGTGATTTTGCTGAATACTTGGGAATAATGAAAGAGAGAATCTTGTCAGAAGGATGTGAACCTAATTTTAAAGAATTAGATCCCAATCTCAAATTGTCGTTTTCTGCAAAGAAAAACAGGACACAAGATGAGGTAGTTACAATAATTTGTAATAATGAAGTTATTGATTATAAATTAGATTGGGGCTTAGATGGAATTGATATATGTATTTCGAAAGGAGAATCACTTAAAGACATATTTCCAGTCAGATATAAAATAGTAAAATGGAGAAATGAAGTCGAAACAACAGATTGTATGCTTGTTGATTATGATTTGAGACACTTATTTGTTTGTTGGGGTAAACCAAGAGATGACAGGCATATAGAAGCAACAAGGGACATCTGGAAAAATTGGGAAGTGACAAAGCAAACGGAAGGATTGAGGTTTCATTTCGATTATACAAATAGAAATTTTGATCAAGTTGAGCTGACAGATGGAGAGTTTGAGAAAAAGTATTTATTCCTTTTCAAGTGGGATGATGACAAATAAAAACTACTGTCAACGAGCCGTCAGCCTAGCAATGCTGGCGGTTTTCGGAGGCTGGCATTCACCAAACTTATAAACGATAAGCAAAAGAAATGAAGGAACAAGTAAACCCCGCACTGCGACTGCCGGCCCAACGTTGGGCGGAACATATAGTGTTATTATGAAAATATTATTCATTAAAATTAAAGTCCTTCGGACTTTTCTAAAATGAAAACCCTAAAAGGGTTTCTTTTAAATAACCGTGGGTGTAACCAACGGAAAATGTAATAATTACAAATTCATCCCTGAAAGGGGTGAACATCATAATAAACGAAATTAATAAATTTAAACAGTCTTTTAATCGCCATTAATATCGTGGATACTATTTTCAAGGCTACTATATAAAATTTTGTACATCTTTTCTGAAATTTCGTAACATTCAGCCCGGGGACATATTGTATCTTGCACTATAAGATATTCACCTATCTAGTTCATAAAAAAGTGAGGACAGTTCTTAACAAACCCAAAATGACCCTAAATAGAAGCTCAATTGTGGAGACCGGAAACCACTAAACAAATAAGGCAAAACCTATTAGCCAAATGAATAGGTACAATATAATTTCTAAATCCAATGAAAAAAATTTTCCTATTGATTTGTTTATCGCTGATTTCAGCACTTGCCTTTTCGCAATGGGCATGGCAAAATCCCTTACCGCAAGGTAGTACGCTTAATTCCGTTTACTTTACCGATACCAATACAGGCTATTCTGTGGGTGATTATGGAACCATTATAAAATCCAGCAATGGAGGTATCGCCTGGACTATTTTATCAAGCGGAACAACCAGTGACTTATATTCTGTTGTCTTTACCAATGCTACTACGGGCTACGCCGTTGGTGGTGAGGGAACCATCCTAAAAACCATCAATGGAGGCACAACCTGGACAACTTTATCGAGCGGAACAACCAAGTTGTTAAGGTCAGTTTACTTTACCGATGCTGATATAGGTTATACGGTAGGTGATTCTGGTACGATTTTAAAAACCATCAATAGCGGCACGACCTGGACTGCTTTATCA
>CAIWTA010000256.1 GCA_903915465.1 uncultured Bacteroidales bacterium
CAGGTTTTGATCTATCCGGTTACTACCTATTTTGAGCCGGCAACCTCTTCCATGAAGGAATACGCCGACGGTTACAGTCTGACTTATGATGCCTTGAAGTGGTTCTGGGATCATTATCTTGAGAATAAATCGCATGCAGCAAATCCCTATGTTTCACCAATGAAAGCTGATGATTTATCTCATCTGCCGGATGCATTGGTGATTGTTTCAGGATTTGATCCGCTTCGCGATGAAGGAATCGACTATGCCAATCGCCTGGAGGAGGCTGGCTGCAATGTTACATTGTCGGAATACGGAGATATGATCCATGGATTTATCAGCTACCTGGGGTATATTGATCGCGCCAACGAGGCGATAACAGAGATTAGCAGATGGCTAAGAAGAGAATTCATGAAGCCGAAAAAATGACTTTCGACTTTTGACTTTCGACTTTTGACTTTCGACTAATCATTGGCATTTACATACCAGATTCCTGTCTCCAAAAGCATCATCAATCCTTGTAACAGTCGGCCAATACTTATCATTCATTGACCAGGGCATCGGAAAAGCTGCTTTCTGTCTGCTATACGGAAGTTTCCATTCGTCGGCTGTAACCATCTGAACAGTATGCGGTGCCTTCATGATCGGATTGATGAGTTTATCTGATTTCCCTTCAGCAATTTCATCAATTTCTTTCCTGATCGCCACCATCGCATCAACAAAACGATTCAGTTCAAAGAAAGGCTCGCTTTCCGTGGGTTCAACCATCAGCGTCCCATGAACCGGGAATGCTACAGTAGGCGCATGGAAGCCGTAATCCATCAGGCGTTTGGCAATATCAATGGCCCCTATTCCCGTGGCTTTGGTGATGCCGTTACAATCCACTATCATCTCATGGGCACAACGACCTTTACTTCCTGAATAGAGGATCGGGTAATAAGGTTCAAGACAGGATTTCAGGTAATTTGCATTGAGAATAGCATATTTCGTAGCATCTGTCAAACCTTTTCCTCCCATCATTTTAATATAACCATAGGAGATAGGCAGGATAAATGCACTTCCGAAAGGGCCGGATGCCACGGCTGTAACTCCTTTTTCTCCGCCAGTTTCAACGAAGACATGTTTTGGCAGGAACTGGCTCAGGTGCTTGGCAACAGCAATAGGTCCTTCTCCGGGGCCACCGCCACCATGAGGTATCGCAAAAGTCTTGTGAAGGTTCAAATGGCATACATCAGCGCCGATCGTGCCGGGATTGGTCAAACCCACCTGTGCATTCATATTGGCTCCATCCATATATACCTGGCCGCCATTCTTGTGAATGATCTGCAAAATGTCCAGGATATTTTCCTCGAATACACCATGTGTGGAAGGATAAGTCACCATCAGGGCTGCAAGATTATCTTTATTGGCAGATGCCTTTTCCTGCAGATCAGTGGTGTCGATATTCCCTTTTTCATCACATTTCACGACAACGACTTTCATTCCTGCCATAACAGCGCTTGCCGGATTGGTTCCGTGGGCGGATTCGGGAATCAGGCAAACATCCCGATGGCCTTCCTTACGACTCAGATGATATTGGCGGATGACCAATAATCCTGCATATTCGCCTGCAGCACCGGAGTTGGGCATAAACGAGACACTGTCAAACCCGGTAATCGTACAGAGATCTTTCTCTAATTCATGGATCAGGTAATGATAGCCTTCGGCCTGGTTTTTTGGAACAAATGGATGAATAGCCCCGAATTCAGGCCAACTGAGATGGAAAAGTTCGGCAGCTGCATTAAGTTTCATCGTGCAGGAACCCAATGGTATCATCGACCGGTTAAGCGAAAGATCTTTGATCTCAAGTTTCTTGATGTACCGCATCATCTCGGTTTCCGAGTGATAAGAGTTGAAAACCTTGTGTTGCATGAAACATGATTTTCGTGTCAGGCTGTCAGGAAATGTCGCAATCTTTTCACATTCCTTTGGGTCACAGATAAAGGTTGTAAATGGCTTATGATTGGCATTTGCAAAGATGGAAAGGATCAGGTTGATGTCTTCCAGCGAAGTGGTTTCATCAATACTGATCCCAACCGTTTTGGAATCAATGTACCGGAAATTCAATTTGTTCTTCAGTGCAGCCTGTTTGATGGATTTGGTCAGAACTCCTTCGGGTAGCCGGACAGTGAGGGTATCGAAGAAAGAACTGTTGAGTTCACGATAGTCATAATTAGTAAGTTCCTGCGATAGAACGCCGGTCAGAATGTTGATGTGCCGTGCAATTTGCCTGAGACCTTGCGGACCGTGCCAGACGCCGTACATTCCTGCCATAACAGCCAACAACACCTGGGATGTGCAGATGTTTGAAGTGGCTCTTTCACGTTTGATGTGCTGTTCACGGGTCTGAAGAGCCATTCGCAATGCAGGATTCCCATTTGCATCAACTGAAACACCAATGATCCTGCCTGGCATTTGCCGCTTATAATCTTCCTTTGTGGCGAAGTAGGCAGCATGAGGACCACCATATCCCATGGGAATACCCATTCGCTGTGTTGAACCGAAAACCACATCTGCGCCCCATTCACCGGGTGGCGTTAGCATGGTAAGACTCAGGAGATCCGCTGCCACAGCCACCATTGCCTGGGAATTGTGTGCTTTTTCAACAAAATCGCGATAATCCAAAACAGATCCGAATTGATTGGGATATTGAATGACGGCTCCGAAAACTTTGTCGGTAAATACGAATTCATCGTGTTTTCCAATGATCAGCTCGATCCCGAGAGACATCGCACGAGTCTTCAGCACATCAATACTTTGCGGGAAAAGATCTATGGATACAAAAAATTGTCTTGCATTTCTTTTCACAGCGTCGCGCGACCTTGAGTTGTAAAACATTATCATTGCCTCCGCGGCTGCTGTACCTTCGTCAAGCAAAGAAGCATTAGCAACCGGCATGGCAGTGAGGTCGGAAACCATGGTCTGAAAATTCAGTAAGGCTTCCAGCCTTCCTTGTGAGATCTCCGCCTGATAAGGCGTGTAAGCTGTATACCAACCAGGATTTTCCAGGATATTCCGGATGATCACTCCTGGTGTAATCGTGTTATAATATCCTAAACCGATATATGTTTTGTAAATTTTATTTTTTGAACCGATTGATTTGAGGTGTTGCAGATACTGATATTCATTCAACCCGTCAGGAAGGTCGAGCGATTTATCAACCTGTATACTTTTTGGAACAGTCTGATCAATCAAGGTGTCTAACGAATCAACGCCTATTTTTTCCAGCATCTGTTTAACCTCTTCTCCGTAAGGTCCGTTATGTCGTCTTGCAAAATTGTTGGTAATCATAGAATTGTGGATATTTGATTAGTTTGAGTGATAGAGTCACAAAATTATCAAGTTTATTCAACAAAACAAAAAAAGCTACCCGTTAATTGGGTAGCTTTTTCAACAGCTGAAGTGCAATATGAATTTATTTGATCAGCTTTCTTACTATGTTTATCCCCTGGTCAGAATGAACCCGTAAAGTATAAATCCCTTTTGTAAGGTTGCTGACTGTAATTGGGATGATTGTTCCTCCCGAATCGAGAGCCTTCTCAAAATGAACAACAGACTGGCCGGTTAAGTTATACAGATCAATTTGAACTGTCATTGCTTTATCCGTTTTGACAGAAAGATAAGCAACAGAAGAAACAGGATTTGGATAAAGTATTCCGGCAGTCAGTATTGCATCCGGTCCGTCAATCCCGAGAATCCTGTTTCCTGAGAATGTCATTGTTACCGATGCAACAGGGTTTGCCTGTGTAATTTCAACCTTTACAATGTCGCTGGTAACTCCGGGAATTTCAGCCTTCAGGTAATATGTCCCAAAACTCAATGTCGGAAATGTAAAATCACCAGCATTATTTACTTTGTAATAGTAAATTGGCTGCAAATCATTGTTCATCAGGATCATGGTAACCTTATCTACAATACTTGATTTAATCTGACCCATATTTATCTGGCCGTTGATGGTCCCATTTCCTCCGGGATTTGTATAGGCCGCCAGCAAATGAATATCGTATGGATTGTTCGATTGACCCAGTTGAATAACAGTGGCATTCTGCCAATCAAGTACATCTCCGTAATAGGTCGGAAGATATCCGGAAGGAAGGATTGGAATAGCATAAATATAGTAGTTCCCATCGGGTACCATAGTGAAGTAGTAAATTCCCATTGAATCGAGTGTGGCAACATTCACGTAAGGTGTATAATTGGCAGTTGAATCCAGAGAGAAGATCATGACAAACCCGGTAGAAATCGGGAAATTATTCCCCGCAAATACCTGCCCGTAAACCTGGTGGGTATTAATGCTGTCGTAGAGTGTGATGATCTCAACGTAAGTAGAACTGCATCCTGATGAATCGGTGGCAGTCAGGTTTATAGGATAACTTCCTGTCTGTGCATAAACATGCGTAACTGATTGTCCCTGGCCCGTAGTGCCATCTCCAAAACTCCAGGTAAAGGTTCCCCACTGAGGAATATTATTGTTTGAAATATATCCCTGGAAGTTAACCGATAGATAAGTGCTTGTATGTTCGAAATAACTTGAACAACCTGGTGTATTCCCGATGTGAATGGTCGTGCAATACGAATCCTGGCAACTGTCTCCATATATGGTTAGGCATGCTGAATAAGTACCATTCGTCGGGTAAAAATGAACCGGGTTCTGCACTGATGACCCTGTTCCGTCGCCAAATGACCAAGTCCATGATGTTGGATTTCCTTGCGAATGATCAGTGAAATATACCGGAGTACCCGCTGGTACAGAAATTGAATCAACAAGATAAGAGAAATATGCCTGGCAACCAGCGCCACCTCCTACATAAATCGTTTTACAAATCATATCATAACAGTTGCTGTCAGCTCCCTGGATGGTTAGGCACACATTATAGTTGCCTTGTACTGAAAATGTATGAACTGGGTTTTGACTTGTGGATGCATTGTTGGATCCACTGGCCGGGTCTCCAAAATTCCAAAACCAGGAAGTAATTGGACCTCCACCAGCTGTCTGAGACAGGTCAGTGAATTGGACAGAACTTGATGCACTCGTAGAATCAGAATAAGAGAAATTAGCGATGCAGCCTCCGTTGTTTCCGACATCAATTGTTTTACAAATCCTATCATAACAGTTGCTGTCAGCTCCCTGGATCGTCAGGCAAACGTTATAAGTGTCAGGATATGAAAATGTATGACTTGGGTTTTGTAATGTGGATGTGTTGCTGGCGCCACTATGTATATCACCAAAATTCCAGGACCAGGAAGTAATGGCTCCCCCGGATGATGTTGAGAGGTCAGTGAATTGGACAAAAAATGATGCATTTGTAGAATCAGAATAAGTGAAATTAGCGATACAGTTTCCTCCATTTCCGGCAACCAAAGTAACACAACTCATATCAAAACAACTGGAATCACTCCCATAAACCGTAAGGCAGGCATTATAGCTGTCGGGTAATAAATAAGTATGGGTTACAATCGGGCTTGCTGGAAATGTAATTGTACTGGATTGACCGTCACCAAAATCCCACACCCAGGTCGTGATATTTCCTGATCCGTAAGGATCGAAAATGAATGTATTATTTGAAGAACTGTCAGGCGCAACATAAAAATCAGCACTGCATGCAGGATTTGAATAACAGATGGAAAAATTGTGCTGGATCACATAAACCTGAGGACCATAACTTGTCGAATAAACATTGAGATAGTTCTGGCAATCCATTGTCCCGATATGAACTGTGCCTTGAAAATTGGCTGGTTGAAGGGGAATGCTGTCGAAGTAGAACCCATTATAGTCTGTCATGACAGTACGGTAAAAATAACCTGTTGTACCAGAGAGAGAATCATTGTGGATAATCACTTCATGGTTCGGAATGGGGCTGCCGTTGGAATTGTTTGTCACAGTTCCTGAAACGATCAGCGGTTGATTCTGGGCAGTCAGTGTCAGTACCGATAGCCAGAAAACGATGAGTGTTAGTGCGTTTTTCATAAGGATGGATGTTTTAAGTGAATAATAACTATGGTTGATTTTCATATTTGCTTCTTTGCAATGTTTCTTGTTTAATAAACACAAGACTACAGATAGGTTGCTTGAGTTTACTGTTTTTATTAATAACTGATGTGAAAAGCCACGCGAAATCCTACCGACCAGGGTTTTTTTGTATAATCAGATTTCTCGTAAACGGAGTTGAAATAGTATCTTACTTCTGGTTCCACCTCAATTCCGAATCGTCTGGAAAAATTCAGACAGGCATTGATTCCGCCCATTACCTGCCAGTTAGTATGGATCCGTTCAGGAGAGATCTGGTTGATTGCGATAATCTTGTTCTTCCCGGAATCATATTCACCTGAAAGCTGTTTAGTCTCCAGAAGGATTGACAAAATCGGCCCCGCCCTTAAACCTATCGCAAATTTTTCATTTCTCCAAAAATCATATCCCAGAATCAAAGGTACTTGTAAATAGGTATATCTTTTAACAATCCTGGCATTATCTAATTTCATCAGACTGTCATACACATTTTTATCGGAAAGATAGTAAGTCGGAACCAGCTTATTGTGCTGGGTATTCCATTTGAAAGACATGGAATCCAGCTTATGATAATTGCCCAGATAATCATTATAGGATATCGCCAATTCATTGGTTCCTTTAGTGATTGACAAACCAATGCCGGTCCTGATGGAATAGTTTGCAAAACGGAATGTTCCTTCCGCCCCGAAAGAATTCACAAATTTATTGTCTTCAATAATGTTGAACATCCATTCCGGAGAATAATAGACACCGGCGGAGATATTCCAGTTTTTATTTGTTTTTTCGGGCTTGGCCTTTTTAGGTGTCAAGGATGATTCCTGAAGCTTTGCAGAATCAATAATAGATGGTTTTGATTGATGTTGAATATCAGTGAATTCTGGAGTTATTTCTCCCGCTGATGTCGGGTTTGTTGATTCTTCTGGTTTTACCAATTGTTTGGGTTCGTCTATTTCAGGCGAATCAGGGTTTTGCTTTTCTTCCTGAATTACCGGTGAAATTGAAGGTTGACTTATTTCACTTTTTTGATGATTGACTTGTGAATTGAGTGTAATTGTCGTCTTCTGTTGATGATTGGTGGGGACAGAAGGAGTAATGATTCTGGATGTGGGTTTACTCTTTATTTTTGTCAATTCATGATCCTTGGCACTGTTTGGTGATAAATTATTACTGGTTTTGTATGATGGTGAGGATATTGCTGTTTTCGTGAATGAGGAATTTGCGACTTTTTTTGAAGAAATAGTATTTTCAAGAGTAGGTTTCGTCGCAAAATAAATGCCGAGTCCACCTATGGTTACTATGATTCCACTCAATAATATGAGGAACCATCTTTTCCCGGACTTCCTGTTGTTGACCACTGTTGCTGCTTCCTTCAGAAAAGCTTCTTTTGCAGCCTCCGAAGGAATGATGGTGTGGCTATTCAACACATCCCTGAAGAAATCATCGATTGAAAGATTATTCTTTTTCATCTGTATTCAAATTTCATTACCAAAAGCGGGTTCAGCCTTTTTCTGAGCAGTGCCCGGGCTTTTGATAATTGTGATTTAGAGGTATTCTCTGAACAATTAAGCGTTTGTGCAATTTCTTTGTGTGAAAAGGATTCGAAAACGTACATGTTGAAAACAGCACGATAACCCGGAGGCAATTCGCAAATCATTTCCATTACCACCTTGGGATCGATTTTTTCAGCCAATTCAACAAAATGGTTATCTTCATCTTCATTACCAAAGTCAAATTTGTCGGAGATCGGATCAATATCTAAGAATTTCCGCTCTTTCGCATGATCACGAATGTAGTTCAAAGCAGTATTAACCATGATCCTTCTCATCCAACCTTCAAAAGATCCTTTCCCCTTGTCTTTAAAATTTTGCAGATTTCGAATGATTTTTATGAAACCTTCGTGCAACACATCTTCGGCGTCCTGGATATTACCACAATACCGGAGGCAAAGACTCAATAAAGCAGGCGCATGTTTTTCATATAATGCTGCCGGCAGATTGCTGTCTGAAAAATGATCTTCTTTTGCCACTTTACCCAGAATCCTCATGTATAGGTATTACATTGAAAACACAGAAGTTTAAAATGGTTGCCTTGAATCATTCAAAAAAAAAGAGGTTGTCAGAATATTTCCGGCAGCCTCTTTTTTGCAAGTAGTTGAAAAGTTAGTCTTTAATACGCATTTTGTAAAATGACCGGTAAACAAAATATAGCGCAATTGCAAAAAATGCAATCCCAATATAATGTGCGATTGGTCTGAAATTTACGGATAATGCAATTTCCATCGCCAGTAACCCGAATAAGGTTGTAAACTTAATAATTGGATTCATGGCAACTGAGGATGTGTCTTTGAAAGGATCGCCAACGGTATCACCTACCACAGAAGCAGCATGAAGTTCGGTCCCTTTTTCTTTCATATCCACTTCGATCACCTTCTTGGCATTGTCCCATGCACCACCGGCATTAGCCATAAATATAGCCTGATAAAGACCAAAGAAAGCGATGGAAATAAGATAACTGATAAAAAGTGAAACAGGAAGCACTAATTTAACATCATCAGTTGAAAGTACTTTTCCTGCCAGTCCGGTCGGAGAGGAAAGAAATGCAAAGGCAAGTGCAAAGGAGAAAATGGCAATAAAGATGTTCAGCATTCCCTTTTGTGCATAAACAGTACAGATCTGAACAACTTCTTTCGATTTCGCCGTATCTGCTTTCTTGGGAGCATTCGGGTCGAGATTAATATTTTTCTTGATAAAGGCCACTGCCCGGCTGGCGCCAGTTGTAACCGCCTGGATAGAGGCGCCGCTGAACCAGTAAATGACTGCTCCACCCAACAGGAAGCCTAAAATTGTATAGGGGTTCAGAAGTGTGAGAACCTGCTCGGGTTGGATGCCAAGAGAGTTTTTTATAACCAGGATCAACGAAAAAATCATGGTAGTGGCACCTACAACTGCAGTACCGATCAATACGGGTTTTGCAGTGGCTTTAAAAGTATTTCCGGCACCATCATTGGCTTCAAGATAGTGCTTGGATTTTTCAAAATCAGGTTTAAATCCGAAATCTTTTTCAATTTCAGCAGAGATACCGGGGATTTCTTCTATGAGTGACAATTCGTAAATGGACTGGGCGTTGTCGGTAACCGGACCGTAACTGTCAACAGCAATGGTTACGGGTCCCATACCAAGCATTCCAAAGGCCACCAGGCCGAAAGCAAAAATAGATGGATAGATCATTAGATTGCTTAATTCGAACCCGCTGGCGAAGTAGGCAATGAACATAAGCAGGAAAAACACCATACCCTGCCAGAAGGCGCTGAAATTTCCGGCAACCAACCCTGAAAGAATGTTGAGTGAAGCCCCACCTTCCTGGGATGCAACAACCACTTCGTTGACATGGGTCGATTTGGGAGATGTGAAAAGTTTCGTAAACTCAGGTATCAAGGCAGCACCAAGTGTACCGGCACTGATAATCACTGATAAGATAATCCAGAGGTTGCTTGGAAGGTTGTTGATTTTAATGTCTCTGATTGTCAGATAACTGATAGAGAAAGTAACAATGATTGATAATATCGATGTAATCCAGACCAGAGAAGTCAGCGGTTTCTCGAAATCAAGATCATCAACATGGCTGTATTTGGCCTTGCTGATGGCGCCATTGATCCAGAATGCAACGATTGACGTGATGATCATAAAAATCCGCATCACAAAAATCCAGGTCAGTAACTGAACCTGAATAGCAGGATCGGCAACGGCAAGTACGATAAATGAAATCAAGGCAACACCGGTCACACCGTAAGTTTCAAAACCATCAGCTGTTGGGCCTACACTGTCACCTGCATTATCGCCAACACAGTCGGCAATTGTACCGGGGTTTCTCGGGTCATCTTCGCCGATTTTAAAGATCACCTTCATCAGGTCTGATCCAATATCAGCGATTTTCGTAAAAATACCACCGGCAATTCTTAATGCTGAAGCCCCCAGTGATTCACCGATTGCAAACCCGATAAAACTTGCTCCGGCATATTTCCCCGGAACAAACATTAAAATGATCAGCATCATTATCAGCTCAAGCGAGATTAGCACAACACCAATACTCATCCCGGCGTTTAAAGGAATATTCAGCAGCTTAATCGGTTTTCTTTCCAGCGAAGCAAATGCCATCCGCGCATTTGCCAGTGTGTTCATCCTGATGCCAAACCAGGCTACACTGTATGATCCCAGTATGCCGATAACAGTCCATCCTAAAATCATCAAAACCCCGCCGATTCCAAAACTGTCTTCAGAAAGCCAGCCGAAATAAAACGCCACGGCAGAGCCGATAAAAATAAAAAGAATAACTAAAAACTTTCCCTGCTGAACGAGATAGGTCTTTGCTGTTTCAAAAATTACCTGTGCAACATCCAGCATGGATTTATGTGCACCGATTTTTTTAACTTTAAGGAATTGGAACAATCCAAACATGAAACCTGCAAACGTGATCAAAAAACCCCAGTAAAGGAGTGTTTGATCTTTTATTCCTTCAGGAATCACAAGATTTGCTTCGCTTGCTATCGTAAAAAATGGCAAAAACAAAGCAGTTAAAAGTGTAATTGTTTTTTTCATAAGTTGTTGGTTGTTTTTTCGTACACATGCAAAAGTAAAAAGTATTTTTAAAATCCTGGCAGTTTTTTTTCCTGTACGTTTGGCGCTTTCCGAAAATTCGTGTAGGTTTGTCATGCAGAAAACGACCGTTTAAAAATGGAGAAAATCAGGCTTGAAATAATCGGGATGTCTTATAGTCAGTCTCAAAGCGGAGCTTATGCACTGATTCTCGCCGAACGGGATGGCAAACGAAGACTTCCTATCATCATTGGGGGATTTGAAGCCCAGTCCATTGCCATAGAATTGGAGAAAATAAAAACACCCCGCCCACTGACCCATGACCTCTTTAAAACCTTTGCCGAATCCTTTAACATTTCAATCACAGAGGTGATCATTAATAAATTCCAGGAAGGTGTCTTCTATGCAATTTTGGTTTGTTCAGACGGAACTACTGAATTGGAAATTGATTCACGAACATCAGATGCAATTGCATTGGGTTTGAGATTCAATTGTCCGATTTTTACTTATGAGAGCATCATGAATACTGCAGGAATTCTTATGGAAGAAGACCAGGAAAATTCGAAATCAGATGAACTGCTGCAGGATATTCCTTCACCTGAACAATCTTCTTATTCAGATTATTCCCGCGAAGAACTGAGCCAGATGCTTCAATCAGCCGTTGAAAATGAAGAATATGAAAAAGCCTCCAGAATACGTGATGAACTGAACAAGCGCAAATAAATTTCCAGAACCTGACTTATTAACCCTTAAAAGAATATCCTGATGGGAATAAAACTTCGTTTAATCCTGATGAATTTTTTGCAATTCTTCATCTGGGGATCCTGGCTGCTTACTATTGGTAAATACTGCGATAATACCATGCATTGGTCGTATACAGAGTTCGGTGCAATTTTTTCTACCATGGGTATTGCCTCCTTGCTTATGCCAGCCTTGGCAGGTATCATTGCCGACCGTTGGATTAATGCAGAAAAACTTTACGGCTGTTTTCACTTTACTGCAGCGCTGATCCTTGTTCTGGTCCCGTTTATCAACAATCCCACAACAATGTTCTGGGTTATGTTATTGAACATGATGTTTTATATGCCAACCATCTCTTTGTCAATAACAGTTGCCTATACAACTCTCAAAGGTAAAAACATGGATATTATCAAAGATTATCCGCCAATACGGGTCTGGGGAACCATCGGTTTTATCGTTGCTCTCTGGGTTATCAGCCTCTCGGGGCTAGGTGCCCTGGCTGCTCAGTTTTATGTAGCCTCCGGAGCTTCACTCCTCCTGGGAATCTATGCGTTTACTATGCCTGCCTGTCCTCCACTCGGAAAAGGTCATAAAAGCTCATTGATCGAATCTCTTGGTTTAAATGCATTTTCTCTTTTCAAAAGCTCCAAAATGGCGTTGTTCTTTATTTTTGCTATGTTTTTAGGAGCTTCACTCCAACTGACCAACGCATATGGAGCAAATTTTCTTGATGATTTTGCTAAACTTGATATTTATAAAAATCTTGTTTCAGTAAGATATCCCGAAATCATCATGTCCATCTCCCAGATATCGGAAACCTTGTTTATTCTAACGATTCCGTTTTTTATGAAACGATTTGGCATCAAGAAAGTTATGCTATTCAGTATGATCGCATGGGTGCTGAGATTTGGCCTTTTTTCATTTGGTAATCCTGCCGAAGGACTCTGGATGATCATCCTGTCATGCATCATTTACGGAATGGCTTTCGACTTCTTCAATATCTCCGGTTCACTTTTTGTAGAATCACAGAGTAACCCACAAATAAAGGCCAGTGCCCAGGGTTTGTTTATGATGATGACCAATGGGTTTGGTGCCATACTCGGTAGTGTACTCAGTGGCATCATTATTGACCGCTTCTATAGACATAATGGCGACATCGACTGGAGTGGAATATGGCTTACGTTTGCAATATATTCACTGATTATTGCCATCCTGTTTGCAATATTCTTTAAACACAAGCACGATCCCAAAGCAATATCAGTCACTTCACACTAAAATTCCTGCATTCTTAATTTCTGCATTCATAATTCTTAATGTATAATTCCTAATGAAGCAGTACCTTGACCTGCTCAACCATGTGCAAAAAAATGGTTATCACAAATCCGATAGGACCGGTACGGGTACGATCAGCGTGTTTGGATACCAGATGCGTTTTGATCTTTCACAGGGATTTCCGCTGTTGACGACAAAAAAAATGCACTTGAAGTCGATCATCCACGAACTTCTTTGGTTTTTACAAGGCAGCACCAACACTCGGTATCTTAACGAAAATGGAGTTACAATCTGGGATGAATGGGCGAGACCTGATGGAGAACTCGGTCCTGTCTATGGCCACCAATGGAGGTCATGGCCAAAATCTGATGGCTCGCATGTGGACCAGATTTCAGAAGTTGTTAAATCAATTAAATCAAACCCGGATTCACGACGGCACATTATAAGTGCATGGAATGTGGCCGATCTCGATAAAATGGCCTTACCACCGTGCCACTTGCTTTTTCAATTCTATGTTGCAAGCGGCAAACTTTCTTGCCAGATGTATCAACGAAGTTGTGATATTTTCCTGGGGGTTCCGTTCAATATTGCTTCTTATGCCTTGCTTACGCTGATGATGGCACAGGTTACCGGACTGAAACCCGGAGAGTTCATACATACCCTGGGAGATGCCCATATTTATCTCAATCATTTAGAACAGGTGAACCTTCAATTAATGAGAACTCCATTTCCCAGCCCTGGCATGAAGCTGAATCCTGAGATAAAGGATATTTTCGGCTTTAGTTTCTGGGATTTTCATTTGGAGAATTATCAATCTCATCCACAAATAAAAGGCGATATAGCCGTTTAATCATATCTTTTCATCCATGATCTCAATCATCGTTGCAATTGCCGAAAATTATGCCATTGGGAAAAACAATGACCTGCTCTGGCATATTCCGGCTGATCTAAAACGCTTTAAGAAAATCACCCTTGGCCACTCCGTTATCATGGGAAAAAGAACTTATGAATCACTTCCCAAGAGACCATTAACCGATCGGGAAAATATCGTAATAACCGATGATCCGGAAGATCAATTTCCAGGTTGCACAATAATTTATTCCATTGAGGATGCTTTACCCCTGATAAAGCCGGAAGAAGAAGCTTTTATCATCGGAGGAGCGTCAGTTTACCGACAGTTTTTACCTCATACCGATCGGCTTTACCTTACTTTGGTTCATAAGGATTTTGATGGAGATGTCTTTTTTCCGGAAATAGATTTCAGGGAATGGCAATTATTGTCAATGGAGGATTTTCCTTTCGACGAACAATTGGGGTTTTCATATTCCTACGCTACTTACCAGAGGAAATGATCTAATGAACTACCCCGCAGCAAACAACGGGGTATCTGCATTCCTGCATTCTGAATTCCTTCTGCATTCTCAAAGAATAAATGCACAGCAAACTCCGGGGAATTGACCTATAAAAAGATCCCGGTAATATCGTCAGGTTTTTCTTTTCTCTTTTTTTGCTGCCGGAAAAAGAATGTTATTCAGAATCAGCCGGTATCCCGGAGAATTAGGATGCAGGCTAAGGTCTGTTGGAGGATCTCCCACCAGGTGCTGGTAATCTTCAGGATCGTGCCCGCCAAGAAAAGTCCAGGTGCCTTTCCCAAATTCACCATGAATATATTTGGCTTCACCCAGCGCCTTATTTTCACCCATGATTATGGCTGTGGATTTTACATTTATTTTGTTGAATGCAGTTGTTTGTCCCATGAATCCTTTAATCACAGTTTCATGATCCTGGCAAAGCATGGAAGGCACCCAATCCCATTTAGCAGAGAATTCAAAAAGGGTGAACAAATCATTTGACTCATTCAGATTCCTCGGGCGAGTTTCCGTCACATCGATCGATGAAATTTCATATTCATAAGGATTCTCAGAGATTTTAAAATTCTCAAAAGCGAAACATTTACTGAAATTCAATTTGGATTGCGCATTCGGGTCTGGTGGATCCCCGTCAAACATTACGTCACAAATGTCAACGCCATCAGCTGCCAGAGCAACATCATAACTGTCAGGTGCAGAACACATAGCGAACATATACCCCCCCCCGGCAACAAAATCCCTGATTTTCTTTGTTACAGCCAATTTCAGTTGAGAAACCTTGCTGAAACCGAGTTTTTTTGTATTCTCTTCATTTACCCTGACATCTTCTTTGTACCAGGCGTAATTGTGATATGCAGCCCAAAACTTTCCGTATTGTCCGGTAAAATCTTCATGATGAAGATGCAGCCAGTCATAAAGTGGTAATGCACCAGACATGATCTCCTCATCATAAACAATATCATATGGAATTTCAGCGTAAGTCATCACCAGGGTCACGGCATCATCCCATGGGAGCTTATTTTTTGGCGAATAGACTGCAATTTTAGGTGCTTTGTGAAGTTTGATGTTCTCCATGTTGACCTGGGGATCTGCAATTTCCTGCAGGATTGCATTCACCTGTGCATCTGCAAGTATTTCAAAAGAAACACCCCGGATAGTACACTCATTCTCAGCTGCTTTGGCATAGGGGAATAAAAAACTGCCACCGCGGTAATTCAACAACCAACTTACTTCGACTTCTTTTTGTAGTTGCCAGTATGCTATTCCGTAGGCTTTCAGATGATTCTTCTGAGAGTCATCCATGGGAATCAATACATACGCTGCCTGCAAGTTGGAAAGCAGCAGGAAAAACGCACAAACAAATAAAGTTCGGATGCTTTTAAAACGCCGGTTCATTCCTGTCATCATCGTTCATTTTTGACATGACCGTTCGTGTCCTTGCCAAAGTACTAAACGAAGTGTTGGGTGAAATAGTATCAGATCCTGGATAATCAACCTGCAGGTCAGCGAATTTGGCATATCGGGCAATGAATTTCAGGTTTATATCTTTTGTTGCTCCATGCCGGTTTTTGGCAATGCTGATTTCCGCAAGACCTTCAACAGAGTTTCCAAAAGAATCTTCCTCTATCTTATAATATTCTGGCCGATAGATGAATATAACCATGTCGGCATCCTGTTCAATTGATCCGGATTCCCTCAAGTCAGACAGAATGGGTTTTTTAACTAAACGCTTCTCAACCTCACGGCTGAGCTGTGATAATGCGATAATTGGAATATCTAATTCTTTCGACAGCGCTTTCAGAGACCGGGAAATGTTACTGATCTCCTGTTCCCTGTTGCCCTTGTGTTGAGATGGCCCTTGCATAAGCTGGAGGTAATCCAGGATAATGATGCTGATGTGATGCTGGGCTTTGAGGCGACGGGCTTTTGCACGTAACTCAAAAACTGTCAGCGCTGGCGTGTCATCAATGAAGAGTGGGGCATCAATCAGGGATGAGATCTTCGAATTGAGTTGTTCCCATTCGTAGTCTTCAAGATTACCTCTTTTCAGCTTTTCCGCAGGTATTTCTGTTTCACTGGCTATCAGGCGGGTAACTAACTGAACAGCAGACATCTCAAGGGAAAATAAAGCAACCGGTTTTTTAAAATCGACAGCTATATTTCTTGCCATGGTAAGGGCAAAAGCAGTTTTACCCATACCTGGCCGGGAAGCAAGGATAACAAGGTCTGATTTCTGCCATCCTCCAGTCATCCGGTCAATTTCGGTAAACCCTGAACCCACCCCACGTAAATGCCCGTCATGCTTCCGGCCGGCAGCAATTTCATCAACCGCCTCTTTCACTAACCCTGGCATGGAACGAACATTCCTCCGGAGGCTGGTTTCACTAACGTTAAACAAATTGTTCTCAGCCTTATCAAGTAAATCAAAAACATCGGTTGTATCTTCGTAGGCATCTTTGATGATGTCAGAGGAGATCCGGATAAGTTCACGCTGAATATGTTTCTGAAGAAGAATTCTGGAATGGTATTCAATATTGGCAGAAGAAGCCACCCTGTTGGTAAGCATTGCAATAAAGTAGGCGCCGCCAACCTGTTCCAGCTCACCACTTTGACGTAAATCTTCTGTTACAGTTAATATATCAACCGGTTTAACCAGGGCAAATAGCCTCTGAATTGCTCCATATATCAATTGATGCTCAGTTTTGTAAAAAACTTCCGGCCTCAGAATATCAATGACAGCAGCCAGCTTATCCTTTTCCAGCATCATGGCTCCCAAAACAGCTTCTTCCAAATCCAAAGCTTGTGGAGGGATTTTCCCATGACCCAAAAAAATTTCGTTCAGATTTGGGTTTATTGGCCTTTTGCGTTTGAATTTTAATGCATTTTGAAAATCATTCTGAGATGATTCGTAAGAATCGGGATTATTATATGTGAACTCTTCCATTTTTCAAAAGTAGAGTATATTAGAGCGGGAAAATCAATTCGACGCGGATTTAGTTTTCAACAATCACATAGTAAAGGTCAATCCCGTATGAACCCAATAATGCCACAGCCCATGATAAAATTCAGGGCTGAGAATGTATTGTCCGATGTCAAATCTGAAACCTCCCAGATTCAAAGTAACGCCCAAACAACCATCGAAAACAAAACGAGAAATATCCTGGTTACGTAAAGTATAAACACTCCTATGATTAAACATGCCTCCTTCCAGGGTTGCATCATAACCAACAACTTTACCCTCTATATCGAGGAAGAAATAAACTTGCATATTTCGCAAACTTTTCTGATGATTTGATTGGGATCGCGAAATTCCTAAATTGACAAAGTATGGATTAAAAAGACCGCTCCTTACCATCAGACCTCCGCCAAAGTTTGTGTATAAAGTCCCGATAGCTGATTTACCCGTTAAATTCAACTCAATATATTTTCCACTGACAATTCCTTTTTCATAACATAGATTATAATTTAAAACAAGATCATTTTGAATCTGGTACAGCCAGCCAAGAGGTTCATTATTGGTAGGAACAGCTGCGTGAAATGACTTCTGGATGAATCCGCCGTATGAGGACGGACCAATAATGCCGATATTAAGTTCTGTTGATTGGCGAAACCTTTTTGTCGGATCATTTGAGATTTTGAAAGTTCCCAAATACAAATAAGCAGCATATGGCCTGTCCCCATAAAGGATTCCCCCTATTTTAGTGGTTGAAGGGGTATACATGTTCTGAACAATCGATATCCCATAATAGTTTACTCCCTTTCCCCAGTAAGGAATCATGAGATAGTTTAGCGGAAAGGGTTTCAGAAATGGACTAATGATGTCAATCCTGATGCCATTTGTGTAATATCGGTCTGTATTGTCAAGAATATCATTGTCAAAATTTATTTTAAGAAACCTTTCTCTACTGAGGGTAATAAATTCTGCTTTCTTTAATTCTCCTGGTCCTGAAAACAAAAAGGAACGGCTCAATGGTTCACTCAGATCAATTTCTGCATCCTCAAGTTTTAGTTGTTTAAGTTTGTTCAGAAAAAGGCTGTCAGTATATGGTTTGGACGGTACCTGTGGAGAAATCTGAGGTTGGGAATATATGACTCGTGTCTTCTTTTTTACAAGTTTTCCTGGATGGTTTTTGCTTTGAATTTGATCCTTTTCGGAAAGGGAAATTCGATTCTTTTCTTTGGGACTGAGAGTTGTTGAAGATTTAGACAATTCTCTCGGCTTGTGAGATTCATTTTGAGCAGATGGCTCTTGTTTAAAATCGCTGCAACTCCAGAAGAAAAACAGAAGTAGTATGAGTAAAATCTTTTTCAGCATCAAAAACAAAGTTAAGATATTCTGCTTTGGCTTGATGCACATTATAGCTTCTTTACGTTGAAAACATTGTGCATGTACCTCCTTGAAGAAAAAAAATGTATCTTAGCTCTTTGGTATTACTAATGAAAAAGTCGTTTATTCTCACATTTTTCCTTGCTTTTTATTTGTTTCAGGGGATTGCCCAGAATAAATTCAACTGGAATAACCCTGAATCAAAAACACTTTTGCTGGAAAAACTCGGAACGCACCAAAGATATGCCTACAGGCCCGGAGATGTCATAAAACTTAAAACGAAAAATTCTGAGTTTATGAATAGCTACTTATGGGAGATCAATGATTCTTCTATCTCGGTTGGACAAAATCGTCCCTTGCTTTTACGGAAAATAGAATCAGTTTTTCCCCAGTTTTCTTTTCCTAAAAAATTTGGAATGTACATGTTTATTGCTGGAGTAGCATATTTTACTGTGATCTCATTCAATCATCTGATCAATAACGAAATTGTATTTACAAAAGATGTGTTTATAGTACCAACAGCACTTTTTGGCGCTGGCTTAATAAGTGTCTCTCTTTCCCAGAAACGATGTAAGATCGGGGATCGATGGAAATTAAAAGTATTGGAAATCCGGATTCTATAAATTAGTTCAACACAGCAAGCAATTCCTTGATAATCTTTGTCATTTTGGGTTCAACGGCACTTGCAGCATGAATGACCTCTTGATGTGTGATCTCCACGATTTTTCCTGGTACTCCAAGATCCGAAATTACGGATATTGCAAAACATCTTAACCCCATGTGGCGTGCTGCAATTACTTCCGGAACGGTTGACATACCCACTGCATCAGCACCAATAGTACGGATGTACCTGTATTCAGCAGGAGTTTCAAAAGTTGGTCCCGAAACCGCAGCATAAACACCTCTTTGAAGTTTGATCCCGTACTGATCAGCAATTTTCATTGTAATATCAATAAGTTCCGGATCGTATGAATTACTCATATCCGGGAAACGTGTCCCGACCTCTTCCTCATTCCTTCCGATGAGCGGATTGTCCTTCATAAGATTGATATGATCTTCAATGACCATGATATCACCTACTTCAAAATTTGGATTAACACCGCCACTCGCGTTAGAGAGAATAAGAACCCGGATACCTAAGTATTTCATCACCCTGACAGGGAAAGTCAACTCCTGCATAGAATACCCTTCATAATAATGAAATCTTCCCTGCATTGCAACTATTCTTTTTCCATTCATCATCCCGAAAATAAGCTGCCCACGATGCCCGTCTACAGTGGAAACAGGAAAGTTTGGAATCGATTTGTAAGGAATAGTATGCCGGATATCGATCTCGTCTGCTAATCCGCCAAGCCCTGTTCCAAGAATGATCCCAACTTCAGGCTTAAAATGAACTTCTTTTTCAAAATAATCAATGGTTTCTTTGATTTTTTTTAACATAATTAATGATCTCCTTATCAAAATATTGTTTATCCATACCGTGAAGCTCAACTTCAACTGGAAGGTAAAATAACGGCAGATTCTTTAAAAAATTACTAAGTTCCGGGGTTTTTAGCCTCATAACGTCTTTTTCTGTAGTGATAATCACCTTTTTCTGAGTGGGCAAATTCAAAAATCGTTGTTGAATCATTTCAAGGTCAGCGAGCGTATATTGGTGATGATCAGCAAACCTGATCACGTTCAGTTCCGTACAAATTCGTTCCAGCTGCTCTCTCATGAAATAATCATCAGCGATTCCTGAAAATAAAAGAATATATGATGCCTTTGCAGGAAATACCTGATACTCGTTATCAAAGACAGGAATCGGATCATCATATTTCAGATAAGAAAAGAACACACTTTGATGGGAAAGTGGCCTGATATCTTCAAGGATTCTCCTGCGGGTGATCGGAGAGAAGATTTTTGGTGTTTTGGTGACAATAATAATGTTCGCACGTCTCGCACCAAAACGGAATTCTCTCAACCGTCCTGCAGGAAAAACATAATCCTCGGTATACATCGAATGATAATTCGTCAGCAGAATAGACAATCCTGGTTTGACCCGCCGATGCTGGAATGCATCATCCAGTAATACAATGTCTAATGCTGGGAATTTCGTTAAAAGTTTATGAATACCTCTTGCCCTGTTCTCATCGACTGCAACCTTTATGTGTTCAAATTTCTTTATGTATTGTAAAGGCTCATCTCCGACATAACGGACATTTGATTTTTTAGAGCCCAAAATAAACCCACTGCTTTCTCTTTTATACCCTCTGCTCAGAACGGAAATAAAAAACCGATCCTGCAACAAACGGATTAAGTACTCAATGTGCGGGGTCTTTCCGGTTCCACCAAAAGAGAGGTTCCCAACAGAAATAACAGGCTTTTCAAACCTTTCTGCTCGTAAGATTCCAATATCAAACAAGAAGTTCCTGATCATCATGACCATCCCATACAGGAAGGAAGCAGGGGACAATAATAGCTGTATAAACCTCATTATTAATATAAAAGGCTAAAATAGAAAAAAATTCAATGGTGGAAATGAAACCGGAAAAAAATTATCCGACGGAAGAAGGAAAAAGGAAGGGATAATAAAAAAGAAGATTTAAAATCCGGCCAGTGTGATTTCCTTTTCCAGGTAGCGAAGGTTCTTTGTCAGTTCCGTGAAGGCTTGATTCGATGAGGAGTTGTGGTGGATGAAATCTGAGGCGCCATTTAGGATCAATTGCGCAGCAGTGGTATGATTTTCCAATGAAGAAA